>JAPONU010000506.1 GCA_026713745.1 bacterium | reverse complement strand
GGCGCCTGCAGAGGAGCCAGAGGAGATGGCAAACGAGCCCCAAGAGACGGCTCCGGCACCTCCCGAGCCCGCAGAGGAGCCAGAGGAGATTGCAGACGAACCAGCGGACGACGAGACGGCCGACGAGACGGCCGAGCCGGCGGCGCCGGGCACGATCGTGGAAGTGGCCGTCGAGTCGGGGGCGTTTCCGACCCTGGTCGCGGCCGTGCAGGCCGCAGGACTCGTCGAGGTGCTCAGCGGCGACGGCCCGTTTACCGTCTTCGCCCCCACCGAGGACGCCTTCGCCGCCGCCCTCGCCGCCCTCGACATGACCGCAGCCGAGGTCCTCGCCAACACCGACCTGCTCACCGCGGTGCTCACCTACCACGTCCTGCCACTCGCAGCACCCGCCGAAGTCGTCCTCACCCTCGACGGCCAGAACGTCGCAACAGTCAACGGCGCCGACATCACCGTCACCATCGACGGCGACACCGTCATGGTCAACAACGCCACCGTCGTCGCCACCGACATCGAAGCCTCCAACGGCATCATCCACGTCATCGACACCGTCCTGCTCCCCCCGGCCGGGTAACAGGGCATCGGCCTCGGCGGGTGGGCGTCTCCTCCTTGCCCCCCCCCGCCGCAGGTTTCTTCAAACCCAGTACCGTTGCCAACTCTTCAAAGCCGCCAAGCATTGGCCGGTCGCTATTATCTCGGTGTGCCGAACCCCAGGAGCGAGCCGATCGACAGGGTCGAGAAGGCGTTTGCACGGGGCGACGACAACGCACTCCGGGCCGCCTATCTGCAACACGGCAGCCTCGTCTACACGTTTTGCCGCCGGACCCTCGACGACAGCCGCGCCAAGGATGTCACCCAGGAGGTGTTCATCAGCGCCTGGAGGAGCCGCGCACGCTACGAGCCCGCTAAGGGCAGCCTTGCCGGGTGGCTCATCGCCATCACCAAGAACCGGATCGTCGACAATGTCCGTGCCGAGCAGCGGCATTCGGAGCGCCGCTCAGCAGACGACCCTGGTGACCTGCCCGTCGATTCCCAGGTCGAGCAACTCGGGGACAGGTTGCTTATCGCAGAGGCCCTCCGCTGCCTCGCCGACCGGGCCCGCCGGGTGATCACGATGCACTACTTCGAGGACCTGACCCATCGGCAGATCGCAGAGCAGTTGTCCTTGCCACTCGGCACTGTCAAGAGCGACCTACGCCGTGGCCTCTCGCAGATTCGACACCAACTGGAGTCGGCTCATGGATGACAAGCACACCCGTCGAAGCGACCCCGACCTCGAAGCCATGCTGCGCGACCTCAACCCGGAGGATCTCGAACTGCTCGAGCCGCCCGACGAGGTCTGGGACGGCATCGAGTCGGCGGTACGCGCAGCGGATGACACCGACGCCACCGTCGTCGGGCTCGAATCCCGCCGGTGGACGGTACGGAGGACCGTGCTCGGTGTCGCGGCGGCACTCGTGCTCGTGGCAGCCGGCGTCGCCGCCTACACGCTGACCCGCGACGATCCGGCAGTTGTCGTCGCGACCGCTTCCCTCGCCTACGACCCGGAGAAATTCGATGCACTCGGAGCCCAGGCTCGAGCCGGAGCCGATCTCATCGCCGAGGACGGCAGGCACAGCATCGAATTCGTCGACGCCGCGCTACCCGCTCCCGAGCCCGGGGCCGATCTCGAGGTGTGGCTCATCAAGCCCGACGACAAGGGGAACGTGGCCGATCTCGTGTCACTCGGCTTGGTGGATCCCGCCGACCCCGGCAGCCTCGAAGTGCCGGCCGGCTTCGACCCTGGTGCCTACTTCGTCGTGGATATCAGCATCGAGCCACGAGACGGCGACGCAGGCCACTCCGGGCGATCGATCCTCCGCGGACCACTGCAGGACACCTGAGGCCCGCAGCCCCGCCTACACCGTCCGAAACACGCGAGGGCGGGGGGTTGAGGGCCGGGCTACGACGCCTTTCGCCCCGCGTGAAGGAGCAGAGCGGCACCCAGACACCCGTCCGGACCGCCGGCTCAGGCCGG
>JAPONU010000505.1 GCA_026713745.1 bacterium | reverse complement strand
GGACCGCCGGACAGAGGCGTCCATCGTGCGGGAGGCTCTCACCGAGGCGCTCCGGCACCGGGAGGTGGCACCCACGACGCCGTTGTTCACCGAAGGCTGGGGCGACCCGACGCTGGCAGAACGAGTGGACGAACTGCTCGCCGAGACGGGCTTCGGTAGGTGATCGTCGACACGAGCGTGCTGCTGGCGGCCTTCGTCGCCGACCAGCGGATGCACGAGGCGTGCGCCGAAGTCCTCGCCGAGGCGCGACCTCTGGTCGTATCGCCTCTGGTGCTCGCCGAGTTGGACTACCTCACCGCCCGGATCGCCGGCGTCGGCGCCGAACTGGCGCTGCTCGCCGAGCTGTCCTCCGGCGCCTACGAACTCGCTCCATTCGGAATCGACGACCTCCGTCGAGCCCGCGAGATCGTCGAGCGCTACCGGGACCTGCCCCTGGGCCTCACTGACGCATCGCTGATCGTGCTCGCCGACCGCTACGACATCGACACCATTGCGACTCTCGACGAACGGCACTTCCGCGTGGTGCGGTCCCTCAGCGGCCGCCCCCTGCGCATCCTCCCCGCCGACAGGAGTGTGCAGCGCAATTGACGCCGGACGCCATCGGATCCCCTGGGCCATGGATTCCGACCCCCGCCCGGATGACAGAGGGCGTGGCCCGAAGCGAGTTGCCCCGACGCCCATCACTGACAAAATGCGCCTCGGGATCCAACAGGGAGTAGCGCCATGAGCAAGGTCATTCTGATCACCGGCGCATCGTCGGGCATCGGCCGGGAGGCCGCCATCCTGCTGGGGAAGCAGGGTCACCGCGTCTACGCCGGCGCCCGCCGGCTGGACCGCATGGCCGACCTGGCCGATCTGGCAGGCCCGGCCGGAGGCGTCAGCGCCGTCGAGATGGACGTCAGCGAGACCGACGACAACGAGCGGGCCGTCAACCAGGTCATCGACGGCGAGGGGCGGATCGACGTCCTCATCAACAACGCCGGCTTCGGGCTCTACGGGCCCATCGAGGACGTCCCCCTCGACGACGCCCGCTACCAGTTCGAGGTCAACCTCTTCGGCCTTGCACACCTCACCCAACTTGTCCTGCCGCACATGCGGGCGGAGGGCTCGGGGCGGATCGTCAACGTCTCGTCGGTGGGCGGCAGGATCTGGCTGCCCCTGGGGGCCTGGTACCACGCCACCAAACACGCCCTCGAAGGCTGGTCCGACTGCCTGCGCTACGAGACCGCACCCTTCGGCATCCAGGTGGTGATCATCCAACCGGGTGCCATCAAGACCGAGTTCGGCGACGTGACCAACGTGGGGCTGGACAAGTACGCCGTCGGCACGGCATATAGGGATCTCGTCGGTCGGTACATCGAGTTGCGGGACACCTCGCGCACCATGGCCCGCGCCACCGACGCCTCGGTGCTCGCCAAGGTGTACCTCAAGGCCGCCACGACCCGCCGGCCACGCCGCCGCTACGTCAAGGGGGCCTTCGCCCGACCTGTCCTGTTCGTCCGGAAATGGTTCGGCGACGGCGTCTACGAGTTCGCGCTGCGCGGCATCGTCCGCTGACCGGCCCTGTCGGCTGACCGGCCTCGCCCGCTGACCGGCCGCCGATCCGCGGCACAGCTCCGGAGCCCGTCTCTGAGGGCAGGGCACAGCAACGACTCCTGGGGTATCGGAGGACTGCGCGTCGCCGGCTCACCCGTTTCGCGGGATCACCCTGCGGGGAGAAGCGGACGTAGCCGCCGCTCTCGACCTGCCTGCCGCCGGCTTCCCCGTCTGGCAGGATCACCTCCACACCACAGGGGGAGGCACACAATGGGCAAGATCATCCTGATCACCGGTGCGTCGGCGGGCCTGGGCCGCGAGACGGCGGTCCTGCTGGCCGAGCAGGGACACACCGTGTACGCCGGCGCCCGCCGGGCGGACCGCATGGCCGACCTCGCCGAGGTTGGCATCACCGCCGTCGCGATGGACGTCACCACCGCCGGCGACACAGAGCGGGCCGTGAACCAGGTCATCGAGGCCGAGGGGCGGATCGACGTCCTCATCAACAACGCCGGCTTCGGCCTGTACGGGCCCGTCGAGGACATCCCCCTCGACGACGCCCGCTACCAGTTCGAGGTGAACATCTTCGGCCTGGCGCACCTCACCCAACTCGTGCTGCCGCACATGCGGGCCCAAGGCTCGGGGCGGATCGTCAACATCTCCTCGATGGTGGGCAAGGTCTTCACGCCCCTGGGGGCCTGGTACATCGCCACCAAACACGCCCTCGAGGGCTGGTCCGACTGCCTGCGCCTCGAAGCCGCGCCCTTCGGCATCCAGGT
>JAPONU010000504.1 GCA_026713745.1 bacterium | reverse complement strand
GCTGCTGTCTCGGGAACTGGAGTTGGCTCAAGACATCGATGGCCTCCGCGACGGTGGCCATCACTGATCCTCCCCCGAAGCCGGCACGTAGCGGTCGAACAGAGCGTCGATTGCGGCTTGCGTGTGCTCGGTCTCCTTGGCTGCGGCCCCAAGAGTCTCAAGCTGTCCCATCGTCGGGTAGTTCAATGACCGCAAATCGGTCGCATTCACCTGCGTATGCCCGTTGAACTGCCTGAAAAACGTGTCCACAACCGTCGTGTTCAGATACGCAGCGATTCCCCAGGCAAGGTCGAGAGGCAACCCTGTTCCGTCGCGGTGGAAGACATTGACGTGGTTCTCCACGGCCACCTCAGCGAATCCGAGGTCGCCAATCTCGAGTACGGCGGCCACGATCCTGCGGCGCTCCTCCTTGGAGGAGAACCGCTTGACCAGTACGTAGTTGCCCGCCGGCAGCAGCATCCTCCGCGTCGTGCTGTTGACAGCGAGTGCCGCCGGCTTCTTGCGGCGCGGCCCCTCCAGCCGTACGCGCCCCGCCCGGAGGTGGTGGGGATAGAGCAGCGGCACCGTGCCACCGGTAACCGACTCGCGTAGATGCTGGCGCACCCGGAAGTCCACGACCCTGCCCGTCGACACCGCGGCACCAGTACCGGGCAGGGAGCACTCAAGCCCTGCAATCCGCGTTGCGGCGGCGACGGCCGGATCGCCCGAGACGATACGAATGAACGCGTCCGGATCGTCGGGACGCACGACGCGCGAAAATGGCACCCGTTCCTCGTGGACGTCCTCCTCGCCCGATCCGAGACTCGTCGAGATGGTCACCGCCGCCTGCGGCGCGCCCTTGACAAGGTGAACAACCACATTCTCCTGCAACACGCCCGTGTCGCGGAACGCCTTGTCGCGTGCCTCGAAGAGATGGACCCGGCGCAACGCCGAATCCTTGAGCAGTTCTCGTCTGAACGCCCGGAAATACGGGCCGTTGCAGAAGCTCCTTGGGGTGATTGCCACGAGTTGACCGCCCGGGTTGAGAAGCCCGAGAGCGAGAGCGACGAACGCGGCGTACAGGTTCGTGACCTCGATCCCCGCACCTGACAGCATCCGCCGCACCGCCGACGACGTGGCGAGCTTCTGGTACGGCGGGTTCAGGATCGCCAGATCGAACCCCCCGTCGTACGGAGCGAAGAGCCCCCCCTCCAGCCTCTGGCAGGCCCACTCCACGAAGTCCGCCGACACAACCCGCGCCGTGATCGACGACGAGACTTGCGCGCACTCGCGCAAAGTCTCGGTGAGCGCTCCGACTAAATCCCCATCGACCTCCACCGCCGTCACGTCCAAGCCGCCGCCCCATTCCTCGACCACCGCTCGGTCGACAAGCGCCGCCGCCAAAGAACCGACGCCGGCACCAGGGTCGAGCACACGCGCCGGACCCACTGGAGGGTCGAACATGCCCGCGAGCAGCGACGCGATCGGCGCCGGCGTGAAGAACTGACCAAGCGCAGACCGCTGCGCCGCGGATCGGCCGGCGGTCTGCGCGGCACGTCGCGCCTCGGTACGGACCGCCAACTCCGAAGCGCCGGCAGGTGTTGCCACTTGAAGACCATCGGTCATGATCCCCAGTTTGTACCAGGCATGAGACACTGCTGCGGCACTCCGCATCAAGCGTTACGTACCCACCTGTGGGGCATTCGGCTGTTGGCGGACCGACCCGTTGGAGTGAGCGGCCCTCAGCGGTTGAGCAGCGGTGACGCCTCGTTGCCGCACAAGGTGACGCCGCCGGCGGGGATGGCGGCGACCTCGTGCCAGAGGCGGAGGCCGATGCGGCCCTCCAG
>JAPONU010000503.1 GCA_026713745.1 bacterium | reverse complement strand
GAGCAGGACGGCTAGCGCCGCGAAGAAGCGGCGGCTGCTATTCCGCGGGGGGGGGGGGTGTTGTTCGCGAGGTGTGGCGCACGGGGACCTCTTCCTCTTCGTGGGGGACGTTCTGAGATGAAGAATTGCTCATGTCGGCGTAGGACGTTAGCAAATGCCCATTGCGGCCGCGCTGAGGACAACCCGTTCGTGAGTCAAGGTGTTATGGGTGTTCGGGGCGGATGTTCCGAACCCGAGAGATGCCTCCGGGTGGCGCTCGGCCGACTGCGAGCCCGGGACCTAGCCCGCTCGGCCGGCCCCGACGACGCGGACTCGTCGAACCGGCGAGCCTGCGGCGGGCGGGGGGCCGAGTAACCTGTCGCGGGTGGATCTGTGTGCGACGATCGAGACTCGTCCGGGCGTTCGGAGCGGGAAGCCGTGCTTTGCAGGCACCCGGATCGCTGTCTACGACGTGCTCGATTACCTCGCATCGGGTATGACACCCGCTGAGATCGTTGACGACTTCCCCGAGCTGACCGAGGAGCACGTTCGCGCGGCGATCCGGTTCGCGGCACGACGTGAGCGTCGCCTGGCCACGACCGCGTGAGGCTGCTGTTCGATCAGAACCTGTCGCGCCGCCTCGTCCGTCTCCTCGACGCCGAGTTCCCCGATAGTCGCCACGTCTCGGATCTCGGTTGGAGGAAGCGACCGACCGGGTGATCTGGGATTTCGCCGCTGACCACGGGTATGTGATCGTTTCTGGGGACTCCGACTATCGCCGGCCGGCGTTCTTGCGCGGGTCGCCTCCCAAGGCGATCTGGGTCCGGCTCGGCAACGCCTCGACACAGGACATCCTCAGAGTGTTGAGTGACCACAGGAGCCTCATCTCAGATTTCGGAGACCGTGAGGAGGAGGCGCTATTGGTCATCCCCTGATCGGTCGCAGGGCAGCGGTCGGGCCTCAGCGTCCCTCCCAGCGGGGGGCTCGCTTCTCAACGAAGGCCCGTACGCCCTCCTCGCCGTCTTCGGAGTTCAGCACCTCGACGAGAGCCGGGAGGTTGGCCATGCGGGCGTCGGCGGCGGTCATGTGGGCGGTGCGTCGCACGATCTGCTTGATGGCCCGCAGTGAGAGCGGGGCGCACGCCAGCAGGTTCTCCAGCCAGCGGTCCACGGCTGCGTCCAGGTCGGCGGCCGGTACCACCTCGTTCAGCAGGCCCAGGGTCAGCGCCTCGGCGGCGCTGAAGCGGCGCCCGGTCAGCAGCACCTCCATGGCCCACTTGGCCGGCAACTGGCGAGCCAGAGAGACGATGCCGCCGTCGAGAGGCAGCCGCCCCAGCCGGGGCTCGACGAAGCCCAACTCGGCGTTCTCCGAGGCCACCGCCAGGTCGCAGCCCACCACAAGCTCGAGGCCGCCGCCGAGGGCGTAGCCGTTGACCCTGGCCAGTACCGGCACGTCGAGGGTCTCGCGCAGCGTCAAGTGGCCGAAGCCGTCGGGGCGGGCCCCCAGCCAGTAGTCCATGCCGGTGCGGCCCTCGGCGCGCATGTCGTCGCCGGCGCAGAACGCCCGGTCGCCGGCGCCGGTTAGTACCACGACTCGCACGGAGCGGTCGGCTTCGATGGCCTCCCAGGCGCGCCGCAGATCCTCCTGATGAGCCTCGTCGATGGCGTTGAGCCGTTCCGGGCGGTTGATCGTGACCCGGGCGACGTGGTCGCTCACGACAAGGTCGATGCTCACAGCGGCGCTCCGTGGCGAGTCGGGTCGCTGCTCACCCCAGCACCCCCGCGGCGGTCAGCGCGGCGATGCGCTCGGGTGCGATGCCGTATTCGGCCAGCGCCTCGGCGGCGCCCTCGCCGAGGCCCGGCGGCGGCCGATGCGGTGCCGGCGGCGTGTCCGGCAGGTGCACAGGTGAGCCCACCGACCGCAGCGGCTCCCGCCCGTTGCGGGTCATCTCGGTGATCATGGGCGCGGTGTGCGGGTCCGCCAGCGCCTCGAGGAGCGTCCGCACGGGGGCGCAGAGCACGTCCTCCGCCTCCAGCCGCTCGATGACCTCGGCGCTGCTGAAGCGGCCGATGGCGTCGACCAGCAGCGCCTGCAGGCGCGGCTTGTTGGCGGCCTGGGCCTCCATGGTGGAGAAGTCCGGGTGCTCCGAGAGGTCCTCGAGGTCCAGCGCCGCGCAGATGTCGCGCAGGGGGTTGGGCTTGAAGGCGCCGACCAGCACGATCTCACCGTCGGTCGTAGCGAACGTTCCCACCAGCGGCATGCGCGCCCAGTTGAGGGTGGGTCGATCCATCAGCGCCATCGTGGCCTCCAGGATCTGCATCGCCAGCAGCGAGTCGTACAGCGAGACCTCCACGCGCTGGCCGCGACCGGTTCGCTCTCGCTGCAGCAGGGCCATGAGAATGCCCTGGGTCATGTTCATCCCCGCGCTGTAGTCGGCCAGTGAGATGGGGTAGATGGCGGTGGGGTGGTCGGGGTCGGCCTTGTGCGACATCGCCCCGGTGAGAGCCTGCGCCAGGATGTCCTGGCCGCCCTTGCGGACGTAGACCCCTTCGGTTCCGAAACCGGTGCCCTGGGCGTAGACGATGCCGGGATTCAGGTCGGCGAGGCGGTCGTAGCCGAGGCCCAGGCGGTCCATCACCCCTGGCCGGTAGTTGTTCACCACCACGTCGGCGGTCCGCACCAAGTCCTCGATGAGTGCCAGGCCCTCGGGTGAGCGGACGTCGATGACCAGGCTGCGCTTGTTGCGGTTGACCGCACCGAAGGCCGGGTGCTCCGTGCCGTCGGGGTCGACGAGGGCGTGGCGGAAGATGTCGCCGCTGCCGGGGCGCTCGATCTTCAGCACGTCGGCACCGTGGTCGGCGAGGAGTTGTGTGGCCACGGGCCCCATCATGATCTGGGAGAAGTCCAGGATCCTGATTCCGGCCAGCGGCTGGTCGGCGGCGTCTCTCACGGATTCATCTCCCGGGTGCGGCGCGAGAGGCTGCGGAACTCTCCGCCGCCGGTGCGGGCCGGATCGCTCGAACGTGGATTCCGGCCTCCGCCGGAATGACGCGAGGACAGGTGCCGCGCATGGGAGGCATACGTCAGGATCCTGCCAGGCGGGCCCGCGGCGAGGGGACGTCGCCGGGGTCGGCGCCCTGGGCGCGCAGCCGGCGTTGCACGGTCGCCACGTCCACGTCTCGAACCGTTGCGCCGGTGTTGAGGGCTTCGACCGCTGCCACGCCCGCGGCCTCGCCCATCGACATGCAGGGCGGGATCTCCCTGGACAGCTTCTGAGCCTCGGGTGTCACCGAGTAGTGCCGCCCGGCCACCAGCAGTTGTTCCACACCCCGGGGCAGCATGGCCCGGTAGGGCGTGTAGTAGCCGCGGCCGCGGGCCACGCTGTCGGCGAAGTGCACCCGGTTGACCACGTCGTCCTTGGTGACGACGTACTCGCCCTCGATGAGACGGGACTGGCGCACGCCGATCTGCGGGGCGACGTCGATCACCACCGCTTTCCCGAACCCCGGATAGTGCTCGCGCACGTGGTCCACGGTGGCTGCGATCTTCTTGCGGCCCTCCCGGTCGGCTTCGGTGAGGTCCTCAACACTGAGCCCGTCGTAGCCGGTCATGTGCGGGCAGTTGCACCAGACGACCCCCGGCAGCGGCGTCTTCAGCCACCAGATCGCCCACGAGCCTCCGAGGATGCGTCGTGTGGCACGGTTCACGGCGTGGCACTCGGCCGGTTGGGTGAATTCGAAGCGCTCGGCGGTCTCGGTGTCCACGTTGCCGAGGCGGAACACCGTCGTGACCATGTAGGAGCCCTCCACGAACGGGGCCCCGGCGCCTGCGGCAACGTCGCCGTCGCCGCTGGCATCGATGACCACGTCGCCCACGACGGCCTGAGGGCCGGTCTTGGTCTCGCAGATGACGCCGCGGATGGTGTCGCCCTCCATGATCGGCGCCGAGTACCACGAGTGCAGGCGGACGTTGATTCCCGCCTCCTCGGTGAGGTCGTTGGATACCCGTTTCCAGCCGTCGGGATCGAACGCAACGGCGTACACGATGGACTTCTTCGGGCCTTTGGCGTAGAGGTCGAAGAGCCCCCAGCGTGACCAGCGCCGCCACATCTCGTCGCTGAGGACGCGGTCGCCGGGCGGCGGGTAGACCGCCAGCCCGCGAGTCTCGAGGCGCTCCACCATCTCCTGGGCGATACCGCGGACGGTGATCTCGGTCGCCCCGTCGGCGAAGTCGTCGAGCACGAGGACCATGCCGCCCGCTGCCAGACCTCCGAGGTAGGCATAGCGCTCCAGCAGGGTGACGCTCGCCCCGTTGCGGGCAGCGGCGACGGCTGCGGCCAGTCCCGCCGGTCCGCCACCCACCACGACGACATCGCTGCGGGCCACGACGGGGGCGTCTGCGGCCGGTCGGATGACGGCGGCGCACATCGGTCAGAAGCTCGGCGGCGTCACGACCCACAGCGACACCGACGTGACGTCGCCCGGGTTCTCGTACCAGTGGGGGATGGTGGAGCTGTAGGAGATCGAGTCGCCTGCCTGCAGCACGTAGTGGGCGCCGCCGACATTCACGGCGTGAGTGCCCTCCAGCACTATGCCGAACTCCTCGCCGTCGTGCACGAAGGGGGTGTCCTCGGTGGAGTAGCCCGGTTCGGCCACGATGCGGATGGCCTCCAGCGCGCTGTCGAGGCGCGATGTGAGCAACTCCATGAGGACCGGATGGTCGTTGGCGCCCAGGTTCAGGCGCCGCCGTTCCGTGCGCCGCACGACCGGTGAGGAGAGTTGCTCGCCGGCCATCAGCCGGGCCACCGGGATGCCCAGAGCGTGCGCCACCTGCACGAGCGTGTTGAACGACGGATTTCCCTGGCCGCGTTCCACCTGTGAGAGCAGCCCGGCGCTCACACCCGCCTGGGTCGCGAGCTGCTCCAGCGTCCTGCCCCGCAGCTTGCGCAGCCGCTTGATCTCGTTGCCGACGGTCTGCACGGTGAGCGGGGGTCGCTCCGCCCCGGCCGCAGGAGCGGCGGATCCTGGCGAGTGCCAGCGCAGGGCGTCGCTATCGTGCGCGGTGGGGTGCATTACAGGCTCCTTCACTAAAGTATAGTATTTCAATATGCTGATGTCGCGGCAGCGGGCCTGAGGCGATGCAGCCAATGCGCCCGGATCTCGAGCGGCAGGCCGCCCCCGCCTCCGGCGAGAACTCGGTAGCCGACGTGCTGATCGTCGGTTCCGGCGCCTCCGGGTCGGTGGCCGCCGCCCGCCTCGCCGGCGCCGGTTTCAGGGTGATCTGCCTCGAGCAGGGCGACTGGGTGCACACGGCGGACTACATGAGCGCCACGCCGGAGGCCGAACTGGCCTGGGTCCAGCGCTGGAATCCCGACCCGGTGGCCCGCCGCAACCCCGCCGACTACCCGCTCACCGGCGAGGCGGATGTCCGCCCGGTCATGTACAACGGTGTGGGCGGGGGATTGGTGCAGTGGGCGGCCATGTGGCAGCCGCTGCTGGCATCGGACTTCAAGGTGCGTTCACTGGACGGCGTGGCCGACGACTGGCCGATCACGTGGGCGGAGTTGGCCGACCAATACGGCCGGGTGGCCCGCGACCTGTCGGTGTCCGGCTTGGCGGACGACCCCGCCCTGCCCGAGATGGCCGCCTATCCCAACCCCCCGGTCCCCATCGGCAAGGTGGGTATGGCGGCGGCCCGCGGCATGGACCGCCTCGGCTGGCACTGGTGGCCGGGAGCGAATGCCATCGCCTCGCGGCGCCACGGTGCCTTGCAGGCCTGCCAGCGGCGCGGCACCTGCATGACGGGCTGCCCCGAGAACGCCAAGGCCACGCCGTCGCTCACGCACTGGCCCCGGGCACTGGCGGCCGGCGCCCGGCTCGTCACCGGCGCCCGGGTGGCGGAGATCCCCCTCGACGATCGGGGCCGGGCGATCGGTGCCGCGTACCTCGACAGCGACGGGGTCGAACATCTGCAGCGGGCGCGCGTGGTGGTCCTTGCCGCCAACGCCGTGGGCACCGCCCGCCTGCTGCTGCTCTCCGCCTCGGCGCGCTTCCCCGACGGTCTCGCCAACTCCTCGGGCTTGGTCGGTCGCCGCCTCATGCAGCACCCGTACCGGACCGTCACGGCGGTGTGCGAGGAGTCCCTCGAGAGTTGGCAGGGCCCCTGGGGACAGAACATCTACTCCTTACAGTTCGCCGAGACGCATCCCGACCGGGACTTCGTGCGCGGCGCCAAGTGGATGGTCATGCCGCACGGCGGGCCGATGTTTGCGGTGGGGGAGTATCACGATGCGCACCGCCTCGCGGGCTTCGAGGCTCTCTGGGGTGAGAACTTCCACCGGGCCGCCGCAGAGGTGTTCGGGCACGCGTTCGCCTGGGGGATCCAGGCGGAGGACCTCCCCGAGGAGCACAACCGGGTGATCCTCGACGACGAAGTCTGCGATTCCTCGGGGCTGCCGGCTGCCCGCATCGAATACCGGCTCTCGGAGAACGCGCGACGGATGCTGGACTTCAACGTGGCGCGTGCCGTCGAGGCCGCCGAGGCGGCCGGAGCCACCTCGGTGATGGTGCGCGGCCTCTGGCCCACCGGTATCGGCCACGTGCTCGGCACCACCCGGATGGGCGATGATCCCGCCACCTCGGTGGTTGACCGCTGGTGCCGCAGCCACGACGTGCCCAACCTCTACGTGATCGACGGCGGCGTCTTCGTAACCGGCGGGTCTGCCAACCCCACGGCCACGATCATGGCCAACGCCCTCCGCGTCACCGAGCACATGATCGACGAGCGCTCCTCCCAGGAGGTTCCCCTGTGAGCCACCGGCTCCCGGACACGGCGCTGCCGGCGTCGCCGCCCCGGCGCCGGCAGTGTTGCGGGGCACCCGGTATTGGTGCTCGATGAGCGCCCCGAGTCCCACCGCGGCGCAGCGGTCGGTGCTCGCCGGACTGGCCGATGTGCTGATCGCCGAGGGATGCGGCATGCCCGCCGCCTCGAGGGTCGGTGTGGCAGGCGAACTGCTGGACCGCTGCCTGGAGGCGGCACCCGTCCTTGCGGCACCGCTGCTGGCGCTGCTCGACGAGGCGCCCTCCGACGCCGCGGATGCCTACGTGCGGTGCCTTGCGGCCGATCGGCCCGACGACTTCGCCGTGCTGTCGACCGTTGTGGTGGGCGCCTACTACCTCAGCCCGCAGGTGCGTGACCTCATCGGCTATCCCGGCCAGGAACCCAGCCCCCTGACCGTGGCTGCCGAACCCGACTACCTGGACATGCTGGAGCGGGTCTACGAGCGCCACCCCGGCTACCGGGAGGCACCGTGACCTATGTGATCGGCCCTCCCTGCATCGACGTCAAGGACGCCGCCTGCGTGGCCGAATGCCCTGTGGACTGCATCTACGTCGGCGGGCGGATGCTGTACATCCAGCCCGACGAGTGCATCGACTGCGGCGCCTGCGAGCCGGCCTGCCCCGTGGAGGCCATCTATCCCGAGGAGTTCCTGCCCGCCGACTTCAAGCCGTTCACCGAGGCCAACGCCGGTTTCTTCCGCCTCACCGGCCTCGGTGCACCGGGCGGTGCCAAGGGGCTGGAGCCTCTCGAGGAGGATCATCCCATCGTCGTCACCTGGCCCGCCTCCCCTCCTGACTGAACCGGCGCTCGACCCATCTCCCCGGGCGCTCAGCGAGTCTCATCTCGGACTCCGCAGGGTGCCGCCTGCCGGCGCCGGCGGCGTCGCGTACGCTCGCTGATCGTGCGCCTGCCCGCCTCTCTCGCCGGAGTCAGCCCGCCGGATGGATGAACCAGCGGGATGCCCGGTCGTCCACTTCGATCACCACTCGACTGCGTTCGCCCACGATCCGTGGAGCATCTACGACGGTCTGCGCGAGGCGAGAGTGGTCTACTCGGAGACCTATGGCGGGTTCTATGTGCTCTCCCGCTACGAGGACGTGTGGGACGCGGCCCGCGACGACGAGACGTTCTCCTCGGACCGCGAGGTGGTGCTGCCGGCCACCGGGGTAGGGCGCCTGATCCCGCTGAACGCCGACCCGCCCGACCTGCAGCGATACCGCTCGGCGCTGTTTCCGTACTTCACGCAGCGTGCCGCAGAGGCCATGGAGTCCGAGATCCGGCGCTTCACGACGACGGCCATCGACGCCTTCATCGAGGCGGGACGCTGCGATCTGATCACCGACCTGGCCGCTCCGGTTCCGGCCATGACCACGCTGGAGTTGATGGGCCTGCCGCCGGAGGACTGGGCGATCCTGGCCGAGCCGCTGCACGACCTGATCGCCTATCCCACCGATGATCCTCGCCACGAGTCCGCACGGGAAGGCGTCTGGGCCATCCGCGAGCGCTTCGCCGCCGAGGTGGCCGCACGCGCCGTCGAGCCCCGCGACGACATGATCACCCACCTGCTCGGCCTCGAGGGCGAGGGAACCCTCCGCCGCGACGAGGTGGTGGACCTGCTGATGATGGTCACCATCGGCGGGTTCGACACCACGATGGCCGCCATCGGCAGCGCCCTGTTGTACCTGGAGCAACACCCTGACGAGCGCAGCAGCCTTGTCGCAGGTCCCGATCTCATGCCGGCAGCCGTCGACGAGTTCCTGCGCTTCGAGGCTCCCGTGCAGGGTTTCGCCCGCACTGTGACCCGCGACATCGCCATCGGCGGCTGCCCGATCGCCGCCGGCGAGACGGTCTTCCTGCTCTGGGGCTCGGCCAACCGCGATCCGGAGGCGTTCGACCGCCCCGATGAGATGGTGCTGGACCGACGGCCCAACCGTCATCTCACCTTCGGCGTGGGCGGCCACCGCTGTCTCGGCTCTCACCTTGCCCGGGTGGAGATGCGGGTCGTGCTCGCCGAGCCCCTGCGCCGCCTCGGCGACTACTCCGTCCTGCACGAGCAGATCGCGTGGCCCAACAGCGTCGGCATCCTCTACGGCCGGGCCCACATCCCCGCTACGTTCACGCCCATTCCGCGGTCGTTCTGACGGCCGACGGTTTGGGGACCGCGCCATTCGTCGCGGCTACAGTGTGTCGCCGAGCGGGGTCCGACAGTCGACCTCGTCATTCCGTCGTCAAGACGCATTGGGGGAAGAACAATGAGACGACACCTGTCCGTGCTATTGGCGCTGCTTGCAGCGTTCAGCCTGATTGCAGCCGCCTGTGGGGGCGATGACGACGACTCCACGGCGGCGCCGGCACCCCCGCCCCCGGCCGCAGAGCCGGAGCCGCCCCCGCCGCCACCGGCGGATGAGCCACCGCCTCCGCCACCCGCGGACGAGCCGCCCCCGCCGCCACCCGCGGACGACATGGGCGATGACGTGGGCGAGGACACGCCCGCCACGCGGGCCATTGCCGGGATCAAGGCGCTGAACCTGCCGGCGGACACCACGATCACGGTCTTCACCGAGGATCTGTCGATCCTGGGGCCGGAGGTCACCAAGGACGCCTTCGAGGCCCAGTCCGGCATCAAACTGGACATCCAGAAGGCGCCGTACGGGGAGTACGCCAGCAAGGTCCTCGCCGACGCCGCCACCGAGGCCGGCACCTACGACGTCGTGCTCGTGGAGACCAACCGCCTCGGCGACCTCGACAACGCCGGCTACCTCGTCGACGTGACCGAGTGGGTGGAGAAGTACGACCCGGACATCGAGGACTTCATCTTCCCGATCAGCCACACCGCCTCGCAGTACAACGGGCGCTTCGTGGGCCTGCCCACCGACGGCGACGTGTTCATCTTCTACTACCGCAAGGACCTGCTGGAGGACCCGGCCGAGCAGGCGGCATTCGCCGAGCAGTACGGCCGGGAGCTGACCGTGCCGGTGACCTACGACGAGTACATGGAGGTGTTGGAGTTCTTCACGCGGCCCGAGGACAATCTGTACGGCGCCGCCGAGTGGCGCATCACCGCCGTCAACTACTGGTGGTTCTGGCAGCGACTCTGGTCAGGCGGTGGCACCTACTTCAACGACGACATGTCGGCCGCCGTCAACAGCCCGGCGGGTGTGCAGGCGCTCGAGGACATGATCGCCATGGAAGCCGTCATGTCGCCCGACGCGCTGAGCTACGGCTACGTGGAGACGGTGGAGGCCATGACCAGCGGCACCGCCTTCTCCAACATCACCTGGCCGGCGGCGGGCAAGAACGCCAACGACCCGGAGACGTCCTCCACCGTTGGCAAGTGGGGCTACGCCACCGTGCCCGGATACGTCGTGGACGGGCAGGTCAACCAGAGGTCCATGTCGGCGCCCGGCTACACGATCCTCGTGTCGAACTACTCCGACGTCAACAAGGAGGCCGCCTACCTGTACACGCAGTGGTTCACCAGCCCGGAGAACCTGATCCAGGCGAACAGTAACCTGGGCGGCAACACCGACGTGGTGCGGGCATCCATCTTCGCCGACCCGTCGATGGCGGAGATCTTCCCGGGCGCGGGCGACTACCTGGATGCCCAGAAGGCGAACCTGGCCCAGGCCGTTCCCGACCCGGTGATGCCCGGCTACGGCGAGTACGCCCAGGCGCTCGAGATCGAGCTCGCCAACGCTCTCACCGGCCAGAAGTCGCCCCAGGAGGCCCTGGACGACGCCGCTGAAGCGTGGGACGAGATCACCGACAGCTACGGGCGCGAGGAGCAACTGCAGGTCTGGCAGAACTTCCTGGCTTCGATCGCCGGCTAGGCCATCGAACCGGAAACCGCTGCTGTAGCGGCGCCGGCTGACGTAGCCGCACCCCCGGGCCCTGCGGGGCTCGGGGGTCGGCGCGCCCGGCGCCGCAGCCGAGCCCTGCGGCGGCCGCGCAGCCGCTGGCTCTTCGTGGCGCCGGCGGTGCTGCTCCTTCTGGGGCTCACCGCATACCCCTTCGGCTACGCCGTCTACATCAGCCTGCACACCTGGAAGGTCACACGCCCGGTGCGACCTTTCATCGGCTTCGACAACTTCCGGGACTTGCTCTTCGACGACGAGCGGTTCATCAACTCCGTCGAGCAGACGCTGATCATCGCCTCCTCGGCGCTCGTGCTGGAGTTCCTGTTCGGCCTCGTGATGGCGTTGCTGTTCTGGACCGCCTACCAGCGGGTCCGCTGGGTGGCCACCGGGATCCTGGTGCCCATGATGATCGCCCCCGTGGTGGTGGGCTTCACCGCCCGTATGGCGTTCAACAACAGCTTCGGGTTCCTGAACCAGATCCTCAGCCTGCTGTGGCCGGGTGACGTCAACCTCCAGTGGCTCAGCGACCCGTCGCTGGCACCCGTCGTGATCATCCTCGCGGATGCCTGGCAGTGGGGCCCGTTCATGTTCCTGATCCTGCTGGCCGGGCTGCTGGCCACCGAGGGCGACCAACTAGAGGCGGCGGTGGTGGACGGAGCCAAGGCGTTCCGGCTCTTCTGGCACGTGGTGCTGCCGGCCATG
>JAPONU010000502.1 GCA_026713745.1 bacterium | reverse complement strand
CGGCGGTGTGGAGCGTGATCGCCACCGAGGGGGCGGCCCGGCAGATGCTGCGCGGCAACGGCTACGGGCTGAATCACAAGGGCCACTACAACCCCGAGATCATGCAGGCGTTCGCCGAGGGCTGGCGCCGCCACGGCGACGACGTCTCCCACAGCGTCAAGTTCGTGGCCCTCTGCGGGCAGTACACCTTGAACCTGCTGGGCGGGTCCTGCTACGCCAAGGCCCAGAACCTGCGCCCGCTGGTCAAGGCGGCCTACGACCGGGCGCTCGATACCTGCGATGTGCTCTGCTACCCGACGCTGCCCATGCGAGCCACCCCTCTGCCGGCTGAGGACTGCTCGGTCTCGGAGTACGTGGCGCGGGCGCTGGAGATGGTCCCCAACACCCTGCCGAGTTCGGTCACCGGGCATCCCACCATCAACGTGCCGGCCGGGCTGAGCGACGGCCTGCCGGTGGGGATGAGCTTCGTTGCCCGCTACTGGGACGAGACCACCGCCCTCGCAGCGGCGAAGACGTATGAGTCGCTCGTGGGCGGGTTCCCAAGCCCCCCGGCGCTGTGAGACGGAAGCCTCCGGGCGCATGCCTGTGACCTCACTCGCCGACATCGGGGACCGCCGCCGTCTGGAGGAAAGCACCAGGCGACTCGGCGGGTTCCTCGACCCCGAGGCGTTCGCCCAGCAGGCGGCGCGCGAGATCGACCGGCTGCTGCAAGTCCCGCTGTCCTCGGTTGCCGTGTACGAGGACGCGGGCATGCTCAGCATGCTCGGCGTCAACGGCGAACGGACCCAGCGCTACCGGGGTGTGCGGATCCCTGCCGGGCAGGGCCTCGGTGGCCGGGCCCTGGTGGAGCGACGCCCGATCTCGGTGCAGGACTACCTGAACGACCCGCGCATCTCCCAGGAGTTCGCCGACGTCGTCCGCGGCGAGGGCCTCGGCGGGATGATCGCCGTTCCCGTCATACACGAAGGCGACATTCTCGGTGTGCTCTACGGGGCCACGCGGTCGGTGGGATCGCTCGGTGACCGCGCCATGACCCTCCTGCAGGCCACCGCCGGGAGCTTCGCTCCGCTCATGTCGCTCACGATGCGGGCCAGCCGGGCGCTGTCGGAACGGGTGCATGCGGAGCGCCTCCGCATCGCCTCGGACCTGCACGACGACGTGGGGCAGTTGCTGTTCAGCATCGGTGTGGCCGCGTCACAGATGGCCCGGTCGGCGTCGGAGGGGCCGATGGCCGAGAGCGCCCTGCACATCGAGGAGCAGGCCCGCCTGGCGGCGCGCCGCATGCGCGAGGCGTTCGAGGCGCTGGCGCCTTCGGAGGCCCACGAGACGGTTCCCGTGGCGCTGCGACGCGAGCTGGCCGACCTCGAGTCCCGGGCAGAGTTGGTCACCCACCTCGTCGTGCGCGGCACGGCCCGTGCGCTGCCGCCCCGGATCGAGACGGCCCTCGTGGCCGGCGTCCGTCAGGGGCTGTACAACATCCAGCAGCACGCCGAAGCCAACATGGTCGTCGTCACGCTGCACTTTGCCGAAGCAGCGGTGACCCTCGTGGTACAGGACGACGGCACGGGGCTGCCCGAGGGTTTCGAGCTGACCGCGATCCCCCGCGGTGAGCACAACTGGGGCCTCACTTCGCTGCTGGGAAGGGTGGAACACCTCGGTGGCGTCCTCGAGCTCACCACCAACGATGACGGCGGGGCGACCCTGCGCATGACGGTGCCCTGCGAACCCACCGGCGCATGAACGCCGGGCGCGAGGCCACCCGCTCGCACACACGCCACAGCCACGCCCCCAATGGCTGACCTCGCGCCCACCAACGGCGCCGCCGCACCGGCGAGCGTGCTCGTGGTGAACGACCACCCGATCGTCATCGACGGGGTGCGCCAGATCCTCGCCGGCACCGCCGACCTGCAACTCGTCGGCGAGGCCGCCGACCCCGCTGGCGCCGAAGCGCTGGCACGGCAACTGCAGCCTGACATCGTGATCCTGGACCTGAAGCTGGGCGAGCACCTGGCGCCGCCGCTGTGCCGCACCCTGCTGGGCGCCTCGCCGGGATCGACGGTCGTGATCCACACCGCCTTCGACGACCCCGAACCGCTGCGGGCCTGCCTCAACGCGGGCGCCACCGGCATCGTGCTGAAGGGGACGCGGGACCTCGTCGAGGCGTTGCGCAGCGTCCTGGCGGGGAACGTCTTCGTGGACCCCTCACTCACCGACCTGCCAGCCAGCAGGGCCCAGAACCTGCCGGGGCGCAACGGATTGGGCGCCTCGCTGACGCTGCGCGAGTACGAGGTGCTGTGCGTGATGGCCCTGGGACGGACCAGCAAGGAGATCGCCGAGGAGTTGCACCTCGCCGAGAACACGGTGCGCAGCTACGTGCAGTCGCTGCTGCAGAAGTTGCAGGCCCGCAACCGCATCGAGGCTCTCGCCAAGGCACGGAGCCTGCGCCTCCTCTAGCGCACCGGGGGCCGGCTGCCGATCCTGGACTAGTGTGCGGGATGAATCCCCGCCGCCTCGCCACCCCTGGAGGGCACTTGCCACGCATCCCCGTTGCCGACGGACCCGAGGATCTGCACAAGCGGATCTGGCAACTCGGCCCGCACCTGTCCAAGCCGGCGCGGTCGTTCATCTCCACGGTGTACGGCGACAGCCAGATGCCGGTGCGCCTGCGGGAACTGATGCGCATGAGGATCGCCCAGATCAATCACTGCGTGGTTTGACTGGACACCCGGGTCGCGTCGTTGGCGCAACATGATCTGACCGAAGAGGACTACCTGAACGTCGCCAACTGGGCCGACTACGAGGGCTACAGCGAGGCCGAACGGCTCGCCATCGAGTACACCGAGAAGTTCGCGCTCGACCACATGGCCATCGACCAGGAACTCATCGACCGCCTCGTGGAGATCTACGGCGAGGACCTGCTGATGGACATGACCATCGCCGTCGGCTGCTGGATCGCCTTCGGGCGCCTCAACGAGGTGTTCGGCGCCGAGGTCTCCTGCCCGATTCGCCTCTGAACGGCTCCTGTATCCCGGTCCTGGGGGGCGGCCGGGATACAGGATCGCCGCCCATGTGAGAGAAGGTCTGCAATTCTCCTGTAGCGAGCCGGCGCCTCAGGACGAACCGGCGGGCTGGAGAGTCACGTCCAGCGACACGGGCGAGCGAAGCACGACGCCGGTGTCGGGGGGCACGTCGCCGGCGAAGGTGATGGTGTCGAACCGTTCGAGCAGGAACTCCAGGGAGCGTTCCATCTCCAGCTTGGCCAGGAACGAACCCGTGCAGGTGTGCGGCCCGCCGCCGAACGCCCGGACCGGTCCGGCCGGGGTGTAGTTCGGCCGCTCGGCGCCTGCGAAGCGCGTCACGTCGAAGACCGTCGGGGCGTCGAACCGCTCCGGGTCGTGATTGGCGCTCGCGAGGAACGACATGACCTTGCTGCCGGCGGGCACGGTCGTGCCGTCGACGGTGAAGTCCGCCAGTGCGAGCCGGACGCTGGCGTGCACCGGCGGGCGGTAGCGGAGAATCTCCGTGACCGCCGCCGGAACCAGCGACGGGTCATCGGCGAGCAGGCGCCACTGCTCCGGCTCGCCGATGAGGTGTTTCACGAGGTTGGCCATGCCGCGGTCGGTCGTCTCGATGCCGGCGGACAGCAGGAACGCGGTGAAGCTGCGC
This sequence comes from bacterium, assembly GCA_026713745.1. Lineage (GTDB taxonomy): Bacteria > Actinomycetota > Acidimicrobiia > Acidimicrobiales > CATQHL01 > VXNF01. The sequence goes on along the minus strand of JAPONU010000502.1, from coordinate 2,185 downwards.
ACCTCGTCGTCGGAGAGCCGCTCACCCTCGTACTCCATGGAGCACAGGTCCGAGAGCATCTCGTCGCCGGGGCACGTCCGCCGTTCGGCGATGCCCGGCGTGACGAAGGCGTACAGCTCGTCGCGGGCGGCCAGCCCCGTGGCATGGACATCCGGGTCCCTGGCGATGTTCGAGGTCCCCGCCGCCACGATGTCGTGATACCAGGTGCGGAAGTTGGCGGCCTCACCCATGTCCATCAGCTCGGCGATCACGTCGAGGGGGACCGGCTCGGTGAATCCCCGGCGCAGGTCCGCCACCTCCGGAGCCACCGGCAGCGATCCGCCGTAGCCGTCGACCAGGCGGCTGATCAGTTCGTCGATTCCGCCGCTGAGATGCCGGGGGCTGCGGATTCGCTTGGCGATGATGGCGTCCTTGCGCCGGTGCTCATCACCGGACATCTGCAGCAGCGCCCGGCCGAAGATGCTGGAGGTGCCGGGGCGGTTCATGAGCGGGCCGAAGGTCTCGGCGTCGACGAACGTGTTCGAGACGTCGGCCCAGCGGGTCAGGACCCATGCCTCCAGAGGCTCGACCCACAGCGCGGGAGCCTCGTCCCGCATCCGGGCGAACACGGGGTACGGATCAACGGCCTCGTTGTCCCGAAGGTAGGCGACGAAGTCGTCGAGAACGGTCGTAATCCGGCTCATCACCATCAACTCCTCCCGAAACCCGCAGCGCCGGGCGACCCTCGAAAAGGGGATCGCCCGGCGCCGCAGATATGGCGGATTCGGTCGGGGGTTCTCCTAGAGCTCGATCCCGTAGATGCCGTCGAAGCCATCGGCGTAGAAGGCGAACGGGTTCGCGGGAAGCATGCCACCTGTCGAGGCATCCAGCGAGAACGGGGCACCGCACTGGCTGTGCTGGCTGTCGCTCCAGTCGATCGGGCAGGTGAGGCCCAGAGTGTCGAAGGAACCCTTGAGCGCCTCGGTGACGCTCTCACGGCTCAGCTCGCCGGACTCCGCAGCCCGCAGAACGGCCTGCTCGAAGACGTAGGCGTTCAGGAACCCGTGTGTGAAGTTCAGGTTGAACTGCTCACCGTCGTAGCCGGCCAGCGCTGCGCAGCGTGCCAGTTCGTCGGCGGCGGCGGTGTCGTTGTTGGCGGGCAGGAACGAGTGGATCCCGAACACCTGATCGGTGATCGACGCCGGGCCCTCGGTCCAGATCGAGTTGGCGGCGATGCCGTGGATGCCGATGATCGGCAGGTCGGTGATGCCCGAGTCGGCCATGCCCTGCATGACGACGAGGCCCGCGCCCGGCGAGCCGTGCAGCGTCACGTAGTTGACGCCCTGCTCGTCGATGGCGGCCTGCAGGTCCACCATCTGGGCGGTGACCTCGGTGGCCCCGGGTGCGACGTAGAGCGTGTCGACGTAGGTGCCGCCGCCGTTGACGACGGTCTGCTCGACGTAGGCCGCGAACTCGGTGCCGGAGGGAACCTCGAGGCTGATGCCCATCACGACCGCGTTCTCGAGGCCGCCGACGTCGGCTGCGATATGGCCGCCGGCGATGTCAGCCTGGTCACCGTAGTGGGCCAGGTTGTTGAAGTACTGGTCGCCCTCGAGCTGGATGTCGATGGACTGCGGCGGGCCGATGACCGGCAGGTTCAGCCGCTCGACGTCGGGCTGGAGCTGCGTGGATATGTGCGAGCCGCCCAGGCCGAGCAGCGCCAGCACCTTGTCGTCCTCGGTGAGCTTGGTGAAGTTGACCGCTGCCTTCTCGGCGCTGAACTCGTCGTCCGAGGGCAGGTAGTCGAACATGCGGCCGAGCACGCCGCCGCGCTCGTTGGCGCAGGTGAAGTAGGCCTCGATGCCGTGGCTGTTGAAAGCCTGCGACGAAGCGGTGGGACCCGTGAGGTCGCCCATCCAGCCGACCTTGATGGAGTCGGACGTGACGCCATTGTCGGGGTTGTCGGCCACGCTGAGTTCGTCGTCCATCTCCTCGGCGTCGTCCATGGGCTCGCCGTCCATCTCCTCGGCGGGAGGGGGAGGCGGGGGCTCATCGGCCGGAGGCGTCGGATCCGGAGCGGGCGCCTCGGTCGGCGCCGGGGGTGCAGGCGCAGCACCACCGTCGTCGTCATCACCACCGCACGCGGCGGCGATGAGTGCGACGTTGACGCTGGCGTCGAAGACCTCGGCGGCGAGGGTCATGGCGT
>JAPONU010000501.1 GCA_026713745.1 bacterium | reverse complement strand
CATGGGGCCCGGAGGTCGGCTCGGCGATCCGTCCGCGGGCGGCGCGGTGCGGCAGTTCGGCGCCGACCTGCCCGACGGCTGGCTGGGCGCCGACATCGGTCCGGGCACGGCGGCAGCCTTCGCCGACATGATCGCCGACGCCGGGACGGTCTTCTGGAACGGACCTCTGGGCGCCTTCGAGGATCCCCGCTTCGCGGCGGGCACCTTCACCGTCGCCGAGGCCCTCGCCGAGACCCGGGCGCATACCGTGGTCGGCGGCGGCGACAGCGGCGCCGCACTCACCTCGATGAACCTGGCCCACTCCGTGAGCCATCTCTCCACCGGCGGCGGGGCCTCGCTGCAGTTGCTGGAGCACGGAGACCTGCCAGGGCTGGCGACACTGCGCGAATCCGCTGAGCGACTGGAGCTGCCGACCCACGAGGTCGAGGAACGTGACTAGCAGCGTCGGCTCTATCGCCGTCATGCCGGTTCCTAAGCCCATCACCAGTCCCATCCCCGATGCTCATTCCGGCGCACGGATTGAGATCAGGGCAGCCGCGAGACCTTCCCCCTCCGTCATTGCGGCCCCCATGCCCGTCATTGCGACGCGGGCCGGAGTCCAGACGGAGCGCGGCCGGGTTCGACAACGCCGGCGATGGGGCCTTGTGATGGCGCGAAGCCTGTAGACATCGTTAGCGAGAACCCCGACCCTGTCAGGAGACGCAGCCGTGACCAGCACCCGCCGGCCGCTCATCAGCGGCAACTGGAAGATGCACCTCAACCACTTCGAGGCCATCAGCCTGCTGCAGAAGCTGTCCTACGCGCTGACCGACGCCGACCACGCGGCTGTCGACGTGTGCGTGCACCCGCCCTTCACCGACCTGCGTTCGGTGCAGACGGTGCTGGACATAGACGACATCCCCATCGCGCTGGGTGCCCAGCACTGTCACGACGAGGACTCCGGGGCCTTCACCGGCGAGGTGTCTCCGGCGATGCTGGCGAAACTGCAGGTGCGCTACGTGATCGTGGGGCACTCCGAGCGGCGGGCCCTGTTCGGCGAGACCGACGCGGGGGTCAACAGCAAGGTCCACGCCGTGCTGCGCCACGGCATGACGCCGATCCTGGCGGTAGGGGAGACCCTCGAGCAGCGGGAGGCCGGCGCTACCACCGACGTGGTGCTGGGTCAGCTCAGCGCCGGCATGGGTGGCCTGAAGCGTGAGCAGGCGGCCGGACTCGTGGTGGCCTACGAGCCGGTCTGGGCCATCGGGACGGGCCGGGTGGCGAGCCCCGGTGACGCCCAGGAGGTCTGCGCCGAGATCCGCCGGCAGGTCGGCGAGTCCTTCGGGTCGGCCGCGGCCGAGAGCGTGCGCATCCAGTACGGCGGTTCGGTGAAGCCGGTCAACGCCGCCGACCTCATGGCCGAGCCCGACATCGACGGAGCGCTCGTGGGCGGCGCGAGCCTCGACGCCGACGACTTCGCCCGCATCGTCCAGTACCGCCTCGCCTCTTGAAGGGCCCGGTCGAGCGGTCTCAGGGCCCTCCGCGTCATCCCGGCGAAGGCCGGGATCCAGGCGGCAACGACCAGCATCGCCTCCAGGAGGCCCCACCGGAGGACCGCCGGGCGCTGGTATCGTTCCTGCGATGTTCATCCTGGCGCTCGTCCTTCACGTCGTGACGACGGTTGGCGTCGTGCTGCTGGTGCTGCTGCACAGCGGGCGCGGCGGCGGTCTCTCGGACATGTTCGGCGGCGGTCTGGGAGCCTCGGCGGCCGGCTCCACGGTCATCGAGAAGAACCTGGACCGGATCACCATCGTGGCGGCGCTGATCTTCGGCTTCGTCACGCTGGCGCTCGCCCTGATGATGGACACCTGAGCCGGCTCAGATCGGCACCCCCGTCGGAGTGGCGGAATTTGGTAGACGCGCATGGTTGAGGGCCATGTGCCCGTTACGGGCGTGGGGGTTCAAGTCCCCCCTCCGACACTGAGATAGCCCGATCAAACAGCCTGTGACCTGCATAAACGGTGATTGCTGGGGATCTGGCCATTCCTTCTGTAATCGCTCTGAGTCGGCGTACTTGAGGGCCGCGCTGTCCGTTTGCGGCGGTCCGGAGTTGCGATCGGCGGGATGGGTGGCCTGCCGCAGGAGCGGCGGCAGTGCCAGTCTCAGGCGGCGGGTCGGCTGTCGAGCCAGGATTCGATGTCGCGGCGCCGCCAGCCGACAGCGCGAGCGCCGAGCTTGACCTGCTTGGGGAACTCGCCGCGCTGGATCGTCTCGTAGATGGTCGATCGGGAGATGCCGCACGCGGCGACGACCGCGGGCAGTCGGTAGATCTCAGGAGTCATCGGTGCCTCTGGAGGTGCGGAGGCACGCCTGCGCCTGTGGTGTGATCCCTCGGGCGTCGCACTCCCTCCAGAATCTCATGGCTTCAGCAAGAGAGCTGCAGTGTGCGTCGCTGCAAGGAGTAAGACTGCGCGCTCGGCGCCACGCCACCACCACCGCCCGAAGTCAATCAAGCTGACCGCACGAAACCCGAGGCACACTTGAGCCTCTACAAAACCCGGGGTGATTCATTGGTGATGTCGGCGCAAGCGACGTCGCTGCGGCACTAGTAGAGCTTGCAGGGCGGCATCGCCTGGCGGTGGCGAACCGACCGCACAGCGATGGTGGTGGCCCAGGGCGCGGATCGGCTCCAGGCGTCGTCCGCGATGGTCCCAAGCACCACTGCGCCGCCGGGGACGTGTGTCCTCCTCGGCGTCCTAGACCTCAGCTCACAGCAACTGCAAGGTCGCCGACATGCGCTGTCTAGGGCCAGTGGGCCTTGCCCGGTGGCGGAGAGTAGTGCTGCCCGTTGGTGGCCATCAGAACTGCCGGGTGGTGGCCGGGTGAGCCTCCCCGCGCACATCTTCTGTTCCACGCAGGCTCTGACCGTCCCCTAGGCGTTGGCTCCGATGCGGATGGGGATGGCGGTTTCTGTGTCGCCGTCGTCGAAGATGGCGAGGATCTGGAGTCGGGCGCCGAGGCTGTCGAGGTAGCTGCGCAGGGTCGACACCTTGACGTCCTCGCCGCGTTCGAGTTGTGAGACGGCGGGTTGGCTGATGCCCAGCTCGGCGGCGAGGTCGGTCTGGGAGCGTTGGAGGGAGCGGCGCAGTTCGTGCAGGCCGATCTCTGCGAGGGTGTCGAGGCGGAGAGCGGCGAGGCGCTCGGCGGCGCCGGGCCGCGCGGCGACCCGGTCGTGAAGCTCTCGGTAGGGGGAGGTTTGTGGCATGGTGTTGCTGTCCGTTCGTGTGTCGTTTCGTGTCTATGTTTCGTCATCGAGGAGCCCTTCTGCTCGTAGTTCCTCGAGGTGGGTGTCGTAGAACTCGTCGGTGTACTCGACTTCCCACACACCATCCAGTATAAGCTGGCGATTGTAGAAGTG
>JAPONU010000500.1 GCA_026713745.1 bacterium | reverse complement strand
TGTCGGGCGGCTCCTCGAACTGGCCGTGCTCGGGAACGTGCTGGTGCAGGGTGCCGCCACGCCACACGTTCACGACCTGCAAACCGCGGCAGATGGCGAGGACCGGCACTTCGGCCGCAGCGGCGGCGTCGAGCAATTCCAGCTCCTGGGTGTCGCGGGCGGGTTCGGGCTCGAGGGCGTCGGCTGAGGGCTCAGCGCCGTACAGAGCGGGACCCACGTCGGTGCCGCCCGGCAGCACGATCCCGTCGAGCCGCTGAACGATCTGCGCGGCGTCGGTCTCCTGGGAGAGCAGCACCGGCAGCCCGCCCGCCTCTGCGACCCGGCGGGCGTAGTTCCGGAAGTAGAGCTCCAGGTCCAGATTGGCCAGGACCGGCAGCATCCCCGACACCTCGCCGGCACTCTTCCGGCGCCCCGGCAGCCCAATGAGCGGCGGGCGCCTGTGGGCAGGCCCTTGCGCCGACTCGCCGGCGGTCACGCCCCGCATCCGGTCATCGCCAGAGAGCGCATGCGCGCCCGTCCTGTGCCTTCCCGCAGGCGTTTCGCATGGTCACGAACGACATCGAGGGCCAGTGTATGGAGGCGGGCGAGCGTCGGACCGGAACGGTGACCGCTTCCCGCGGGCACCCGGCGGATCGCCGAATCGCGGCGGGAACGCCGGCCAGGGCCGCGGCACACGCCGGGCGCGTAGTGTCGCGACCGATGCGTGAGCTCGCCGGCCGGACGGACACCACACCATGAGCGACGTGGACTTCATCGGTGCCCATCTCGTGGCGACACCGGAGCGGTTGCTGCGCCTGCAGCGGGTGGCGTCGGGCGCCGAACCCGCCGACCTGGCGCTGCGCGGCGGGACGGTCCTGGCGCTGCACGGGCGCGAGATGCTGCGCCGCGACGTGCTGATCTGCGGCCCGCACATCGCCGCGGTCACGCCGCCGGGACGCCTGGCCGCTGCCACCGAGATCGATGCCGGGGGCTGCTGGGTGTCGCCGGGCTTCATCGACACCCACCTGCACATCGAGTACACGCTGCTCACGCCCGGAGAGTTGGCTCGCCTGGTGGTGCCGAAGGGAACCACCACGGTGCTGGCCGACCCCAACTGCCTGGCTAACGTCCTGGGGCCGTCCGGCATGGACATCGCCGGACGCACCGGCACGCCATTACGCATCTTCCGGCAGGTGTCCCACAAGGTGCCCCGCTCTCCGGAACTCGAATTGGGCGGCGGCGAGGTGCCCGAAGCCGAGATCCTTAAGCGCCTCAGCGACCCGCTCGCAGTGACCCTCGGTGAGAGCAACCCGTTCGACCTGGAGGACTCGGCGGCCCGCAAGTCGCACCGGGCGCTCGCCGCCGGGCGGCGCATCACCGGCCACACGGCCCGGATCTCCTCCGAGCCGCTGTGGGCCTACGCCGCGGCAGGCATCTTCGACGACCACAACGCCTTCGAGCCCGATGAGGTGGTCGAGCGGCTGCGTCTGGGCATCGGCATCACCGTCATGTCGGGCTCCATGAACGACAACGTCCGGCCGCTGTTCGCCGATCCGCCACGGGTCGCCGGCGGCTTCGACCAGTTCACGTTCTGCGCGGACGACCGGCACGTGGGCGACCTGGCCGGTGAGGGCCACATCGACCATCACGTGCGCACCGCCATCGACTGCGGCGTGGAGCCCATCGAGGCCTACCGCATGGCGACGCTCAACGCTGCCCGCTCCTACCGGCTCGACCACCTGGTGGGCTCGGTCACGCCCACCCGCCTGGCCGACCTGATGCTGCTGGAGGACCTGGAAGACGTGCGCCCGCGCCTGGTGCTGGTGGGCGGTGAGGTCGCCGGCCGAGACGGCGCCGCCACCTTCACCAACGACGACACCCTGCCGGCGTCCTGCCGCGGCACGGTCCGCCTGCACCCCGACATCGGCCCGGAGAGCTTCCGCGTGGAGGTGCCATCTGCCGAGGTCCACGACGCCGGGACGAGAACCACAACCGAGGGGAGCGATGCCGGGGGCGCCGTAGGCGGCCATTCCGAGGCCGCCGGAGCGCCACCGGCAACGGTCCCCGGTCCACCAGCCCGCTCGGGAACCGCCAACACCTCGGATCTCGTGGCCGTGGTACGGGCCATGGAGATGTATGACGGCTACTTCAAGCGGGCCTTCGAGGCCGAGTTGGCCATCGCCGACGGGTCCGTAGCGGCTGACCCTTCAGCCGACGTCGCCAAGATCGCCGTGGTGGACCGCCACCACGCCAGCCACACCCTGGCCATGGGGTTCGTGCGCGGTTTCGGGCTGCGCGCCGGCGCCATCGGCATCACCACCAACTGCGAGAACCAGAACCTCGTGGTCCTGGGCACCTCCGACGGCGACCTGGCGCACGCCGCCCGCGCCCTCGAGACCCTCGACGGCGGCTACGTGGTGGTGGCCGGCGGTGAGGTGCTGGCCAGCCTGGCGCTGCCCTTCGGCGGCTGCATGAGCGACCGCCCCTGGGAGGAGGTCCACGAGGGCCTCGACGAGGTGACGGCCGCGGCCCGGTCACTCGGCTGCGCCATCGCCTCGCCGTTCATGATCCTGTCGTTCGTGGGCCTCGCCGGCGTACCCGA
>JAPONU010000499.1 GCA_026713745.1 bacterium | reverse complement strand
GCGACGCCGACCGGCGCCGCGGCGCGCAGGATGTTGGTGACGTTCAACCAGCTGGCGAAGCGCGTGTCGATGATGACCGTGATCACGCCGACCGCTATGACCGCCGCGAGGATGACCTTCGGGTACCGCTGCGCGCCGAACAGCAGGTTCCGGTACTCCGTGTACCTGCCCGGTCTGCGCCCTGCCGTCACGGCGGCGACCCGGCCCTCCTCGGGCCCCTGAACGCCCATCTCAGGCGTCCTCCGCCGCTGCCGCGTTCTGCGAGAGTCCCGTGATCATGGCGACCACGTCGGTGGCGGTGACCTCGCCGGCGGCCACGTTCCCGACCCGCTCGCCCCGGCGCAGCACGGTGATCCGATCGGCCACCTCGAACACGTCCGGCAGGTTGTGACTGATGATCAGGATGCCGATGCCGGCGTCGCGCAGGTGCTTTATGAGATCCAGGACACCGCCGCGCTCCGCGATGCCGAGCGCGGCGGTGGGCTCGTCCAGGAGCAGCACCCGGCTGCCGCCGCTCACCGCTCGGGAGATGGCGCAGCCCTGGCGCTGACCGCCGGACAGGGCGGCGATCTGGGCGAACACGCTGGGGATGTGCACCTTGAAGTTCTCCAGCAGGCTCACCGTCTGCTTCGCCATCTCGGCGCGCCGCAGGAAGCCGTAGCGCGTCAACTCCCGCCCCGAGAACACGTTCTGCACCACTTCGAGCGTGTCGGCCAGGGCCAGGTCCTGGTAGACGGTCTCGATCCCCAGGGTCCGCGCCGTGCGTGGGCTCACCAGCCGCACGCTCTCGCCGTCGAGCAGGATCGAGCCGGCGTCGGGCCGCAGCGACCCCGCCAGCATCTTGAGCGCGGTCGACTTGCCGGCCCCGTTGTCGCCGACCAGCGCCAAGACCTGCCCGGCGAACAACTCCAGGGTGAGGTCGTGGACGGCCCGCAGGCCGCCGAACCACTTCGTCAGCCCGTAGCCGGCGTAGAGCGGGTCACCGTTGCCGTTCATGCGCGCGGGCGCGGCGGTCACAGCGAGCGGCGGGGCGCGACGCGGCGGCGCCGCGCCCCGGATCGGTACCAGTTGCTAGGACCAGAGAGCGTCGAATTCCTCCCGCAGACGGGCGTTGAGTTCCGCCACGTCGTCGGCGTAGGTGTCCACGTTGTCCGGCGTGATGATCACGCCGCCCGTGCCGAAGAAGTCCACGGATGGGGTGAGACCCTGCCGGAGTTTGTCGAGCGCCACGAGCGCCAACTCCCCCTGGGCTCCGGGGTTCAGCGCCACCGTGCTCACGACGTTGCCCTTGCGGACCCACTCGAGGATCTCCTCGAAGTCGTTGATGCCGACGACGGGGATGTCGCCGAATCCCTCGTCCACGAGCGTCTGGGCGATGACCGCCGCGCTGCCGGTCTGGGTCAGGAAGATGTCGACCTCGTCGCCCTGGGTCGTCAGGACGTCCCTGATGATCTGACCGGTGCGGGTCAGGTCGTTCTGGTCCTCGAAGTTCTCGATCTCGATGTTGGGGTTGATGCCGTCCGCGAGTGCGTCCAGGCGAGTCCGCACGTTCTCCATCGCCAGCGATCCGATGATGTTGATGACCTTCCCGCCGTCGGGCAGGAGGTCGTTGAGTGCCACGGCGTGCAACTCGCCGATCTGCTGGTCGCTGTTGCTCACGGCGATCGTCCGGATGTCGGCGCAGCAGTCGGCGTCGAATGTGACGATCGGGATACCGGTGGCGGCGGCCTCCTCCACCACCGGCTGAACGCCGGCGGCGTCGCACGCCGAGACCCCGAGCCCGTCGATCCCCCGCGCCAGCACGTCGCGGATGAGCTGGCTCTCCTCGGCGGCGTCGCACGAAGAGGGCTGCAGGAAGATGACCTCGCAGCCCAATCGCTCGCACGTGGGACCGACCGCTGCCTCGGTCGGCGCGTAGTAGGGGTGCTGCACCGCCGTGACCATGCCGTAGACGGGCTTCTCGGCAGGCGCCTCGGTGGGAGCCGGGGGTGGAGCCGGCGCCTCGGTCGGAGCCGGCGGCGGCTCAGGCGGCGGCGGGGCGGGCGCCTCGGTCGGAGCCGTGGCGGGCGGAGGCGGCTGCGCCTCCTCGGAGTCATCGTCGCCGCAGGCTGTGGCGAGAAGAACTACCGCCAGCGATGCGACGAGTACGCGAAAAACAGAAGACCTAACGAGGGCACTCATGGTGCATCCCCTCCCCCCAGAAGCTGCAACTCCCCCTTTAGAAGCTACGAGCAGCTTCTCGACCGAATCCTAGACGACGCCGGCGGGCGACGAGAAAGGCCACCACCCCCGTCGGCCTCCCGGTCGATAGGCGCAACACGAGGGTGACGAGCGCCGTCTTGAGCGCCCGAGGGCCGGTGCCTAGACTCGGGCGCCGCTGGGACGGCCGCGGGCGAGGGGGTACGCGATGGAGACCGGCGACAAACGGATTGCCGATCTGGTCGACCTGTCCGGTCAGTGCGCCGTCATCACGGGCGGTTCTCAGGGGTTCGGCGCCGCCATCGCCCGCAGGATGGGCGAAGCCGGCGCGACGGTGGTAGCCGCCGCCCGCAGTCTGGACAAGGCGCAGAACGTCGCAGCCTCGATTCCCGACGGCAGGGGTGTTGCCATCCGGGTGGACGTGACCGACCACGACTCGATCCTCAACCTCGTTGCCGAGGCGCAGCAGTTGACGGGCCGCATCGACGTGTTCGTGAACAACGCGGGCGCGTTCTCCAACTACCTGCTCGACGAGATGCCGCTTGAGGAGTTCCAGCGCGTCATCAATACCAACATCACGGGCAGCTTCCTGTGTGCCCAGGCCGCGGCTCGCGGGATGCGCGCCGACGGCAAGGGCGGGGTCATCATCAACATGGCGTCGGTGGACTCGTTCCAGCCGTCCTCACCGGGACTGATCCACTACATCACCTCGAAGCACGCCCTCATCGGTCTGACCCGCGCCCTGGCGATGGAGTTGGCGCCGTGGGGCATCCGCGTCAACGCCATCTGCCCTGGGGCATCTCTGACAGAAGGGGTCGCGGACTTCATCAAGGCGGTCGCGCCGCACGGCATCGACGTCGAGGCGGAGTTCGCCGGCATCGTCGACCACGTTCCGCTGGGAAGGCTGTGCAGCCCCGACGACGTGGCGATCGCCACGCTCTTCCTGGCGTCGGGGTTGTCGTCGTTCGTGACGGGGACGTTTCTCACGGTGGACGGCGGGATCCTGGCCCAGCCGATGGAGGGCTACCCCGAGGACTACGGGCCCGGCGCCGACTGACGGACTCACTGCGGAGCGAGCCAGATCATGCGAGAAACCAACGAACGGCTCATGGAGACCTTCTTCGAGGGCGTCAACAGCCACGACCCGGATTTGCTGGTCTCGGTGCTCGGTGTGAACTGCGAGATCAACGACGAGGGAGCCCCCTACCCCTACGACCGAGCCGGGCTGCACGAGATGCACAGCGCCTTCTACGAGCACTTCCCCGACGCCCAGTTCGAAATCCTGCACCGCATCGTCGAGGAGAACGGTGCGTGCTACGTCTACCGGGCGACCGGCACCGGCAGGGGGGAATGGCCCGAGGGCAACGACATCGAGGGTGCCCGGCTGGATCTCATCGAGGTCCTGGTCTCCCGAGTCGCCGACGGCGCCATCGTCGGCCTGGACTTCCACATGGACACGGAGATCCTGAAGCGGCAGGTGTGGCGGGACTGACCGGCCATGCCGGCGGTCGCCGGCCGGTGCGTCAGCCCGGATCCACCGTTCTCTCGGTGGTGTGGATCGTGGCGGTGATGGTCAGTTTTCGGTGACGGTCGGCCAGATGTACGACGACACCTCGGTGCCCCAGGTGTCGGACACGGTGCCGGCCCGATCGACGCCCACAACCGTGTCGAACCCCTCGCCCCCATAGATCACATCCGCACCCGGCCCGCCGTCGAGATGATCATTCCCGCCACGCCCGAACAACGAATCCTCCCCCGGACCGCCCAGAATCACATCATCACCCGCACCCCCTACCACGACATCATCACCGGCGCCCGCCTCCACCCGATACGCGAACCCATCCTCCAACTCACCCAAACAGATCACATCATCACCCGCCGTGGCCAGGATCGTGTACGCCCCGGCGCGAGCACCACCACCCCGTCGGCGTCGTCGCAGGCCCCCAACGCGTCACAGACCCGTTTCACGGATCACTCCGCTGGACGGTCACCGAGACCTCTGCGCGAAAGCCGCCGTTCCAAGAATCCAACACCGTGTAACGCGCCGACGCGGTGCCCACGAACCCCGGATCCGGCGTGAACGTCAACGACCCGTCAACCGGATCCACCACGAACTCCCCACCGACCGCCGGCCCCACCATCACCGACGCCGGATCCAACACCCCGCCCGGCGGTGCCACATCATTCGCCAACACATCGACCCGCACCGGCACGCCCAACACCGTCACCGCCGCGTCGGGCACCGCCGCGCACGAAAACACACCCGGATACGCAATCTTCACCTCAACCGGGAGCGCCTCCACACGAACACCCGCCCGGGCACTGTCACCCTCCGCCTTCGGCACATACCACACCGGACCCCCATAGCCTTCAATCTCCGGCGCCTCGGGCACAGTCCAGATCACCGACAGATTCCCCTCACCGTCGGCGGTCGCCGACGGGACCTCCACCGGCGGCAACAACTCCGCCACATACGACCCGTCACGACGCGACACCGTGCCCGCCTCCGCCGACAACGACACCGTCGAATTCGGCGCGAACCCCCCAGCCCGCAGCTGCACCCGCTCGCCCGCCATCCAGAACGTCCCACACCCCAAATCCAAATTCTCCACCGGCCGGCCCCACAACGGCACCGTCACCACCTCCGGCAACACCCCACCGTCACCGGCTGTCTCGGCGTCTGGTTCCAACGGTGTGTGTTGCGCATCGAGGTCTGTGGGGTCGATGCTCAGTTCGGGAGCCTCGGTGGCGTAGGGACCCGGCGGCGGCCCGCGGTCGGCGTCGACGGCAACGCCCCAGCAGTCGACGGCGCCACCGGGGCGCAGGCCGCAGACCCGCCGCCCGGCGGCGTCGACGGCGAGGAACGGTCCCGGCGGCGGGTCCACCAGGTCGACATAGGCGAGCATCGTGCCATAGGCGACCAGTTCCAGGCGGCCGAGTTGCACCGCCACCCGTTCGTCGTCGTCCAGGTCCCAGTAGTCCTTGTCCCCGAATGCGGCCCAGCTGCGTTCCAGCTCGACCTGTTTGGCCGCGTGGGCCTCCCGGATACTGTCACCGGCCACCTCCGCGTAGACCGCCAGCGGGACGCGGGGCTCCTCGTCGGCGACATAACCCCAACACTCCACCTCGCCGTCAGCGCGCAACCCGCACGTGAAACCCGCACCGGCGCTCAGCGCCACGAACGGCCCCGACGGCGGCTCCCAGCGCGCCGCCCGCTCCACCAGCGCGCCGATCAGCGCCACATCGGGCACCGCGTCGGCGATGGTCATCAGCGTCGCCGACCGCGGCAACGACGCCACATTCCAATACACCTCCTCGCGGAAGTAGTCCTCGTAGGCCTGCTCGCCGCCGCCGAAACGGAACCCCGACGAGCCCGCGGCGCCGGCGTCCATCGAGTCGGCGCCCCAACACGCCGCCGACCCGTCAACCCGCAACCCGCAGGTGTGACTCGCCCCCGCGGTCACCGCCACGAAGTCCCCCTCCTCGGGCGCGCCGGCCTGACCGAACCAGTTCGTGCCCCAACACGCCACCCCCCCGCCGGGGCGCAAACCACAGGCGTGCGCATACCCCACACTCACCGCCTCGAAAACACCCCCCGGCGCCGCCACCTCACCACCCGGCGCCACCACACCGTCCTCCAACTCCCAATCCCCGCCCCAACACTCCGCCACCCCGTCGGGACGCAGACCGCACGAACGCCCACCCCCCGCAGAAATCGCCACGAACACCCCACCCGGCGCCACCGCCTCCCCGCCGCCGACGAAGCCGAAACGCCCATCCGCGCCCCAACACTCCACGGTGCCGCCCGGACGCAACCCGCACCCATGCACCAACCCCACAGCCACCGCCGCGAACGCCCCCGCCGGCGCGTCCTCCGGCGCCCCCGAACCCCAACACACCAACGACCCGTCCACACCCAACCCGCACCCACCTGACAAGTCACCCAAAGACAACAACCCCGACCGCGCCCCCGCCGCCGCCCGCGCCGACCCGCCAGCCTCGCCATCCGCGCCATCTCCACCACCACACGCCCCAGCAGCGAGAGCGACCAGCACGACGACACACACGATCCAGCGCGCCACCCGCCTCCGGTGCCGCCTTTGGGCGTGAGGGCTTATGGTTCGCATCCGGTGGAGTGGGGGCCGCTGGTACAGGCATCGACTCCGGGGCCACCGCCCACGAAATCGTCGCCTTGCCCACCGTTGAGGGTGTCGTCACCCCAGGAACCGTAGAGGCGGTCATCGCCGTCGTCGCCCCACAGCGTGTCGTCGCCGTTGTCTCCGACGAGTTCATCACCACCCGGCCCGCCGTGGAGCCTGTCATCACCCGGGCCGCCCAACATGGCGTCGGCGCCGAGCCCGCCACGCAGGGTGTCCGCGCCGAGGCCGCCCCACAAGGTGTCCCCGTCAGGTCCGCCGTCCAGATCGTCACCACCCCGCCCGCCGCGCAAACTGTCGGCGCCCGGACCGCCGTGGAGCCTGTCATCACCCGGGCCTCCCCAAAGGGTGTCGTCGCCGCCGAACCCCCACAGCACATCATCATCAGGGCCGCCCCACACGACATCCGCGCCGCCCTCGCCGTTGAGCACATCGGCGCCCGGACCGCCGTGGAGCTTGTCGACGCCGGCGCCGCCCCAGGCGGAATCTGTCCCGTCGCCTCCCCAGATGGCGTCCGCCCCGGCGCCGCCGAGGAGGGTGTCGTCACCGGCGCCACCGAACAGCACATCATCCCCACCAACGCCGGGGCTGGCGGGATCGTCGCCGTACAGGGCGTCATTGCCGGCGCCGCCCCACAGCACATCGTTACCGCCGAGACCCGAGATCACGTCATTGCCGCCGAAACCGCAGATCACGTCATCACCCGCCGTGCCCATCAACACATCATTGCCCGCCGTGCCCGAAATCGTGCACGCACCCGGCGCGAGCCACACCGACACCTCGGCATCGTCGCAGGCCCCCAACGCGTCACAGACCCGGTACGAGAAACCCTCACGGCCGCCGGCCGCGGGTGCCCGGTAGCGCACCACCAACTCGTGGCCCGAGACCTCCTCGACGGTCGGCACACCGGACCCCGGCGACACCGTGACCGCCAACGACAACACATCCAGATTCCCGTCGAGGTCCACGTCGTTGTCCAACACGCGCACATCGGTCACCGAACCAGCCTCGACGAAGGCCGTGTCATCACCCGCCGCCGGCGGCGACTCCGCTCCGCCTGCACCAGTTCCCCAACGTGCCCGTATGGATATCCAGATCACGGGCCACGTGGGCGATCAGCTTGCCCGTCTCGGTTACGATCCGCACCGCGCCGCCGCGGAACTCCCGGTCAGAACGTCGCCTATCTCCGACATCGCTCTCCTTTCGCGTTAGAGCATGCCTCCACGATCTCGGGGGATTTCCAGTCGTGGCGGTGATGGTCAGTCCTCGGTGACGGTCACGCGGATGTACGACGAGACCTCGGTGCCCCAGGTGTCCGAGACCGTGTAGCGGGCGGGCGCGATGCCAACGAAATAGCGGAGGGGCGTGAACGTGATCGACCCGTCGGCGGGGTTTACGACGAACTCCCCGCTGCGTTCTCCGACCCAGAACGCGTCGACCTCCACCGAGGTGGGGTCCAGCGTGCCGCCCGTGGGCGCCACGTCGTTCGCCAGCACGTCGATGCGCACCGCACGCCCGCTCGTCGAGGTGACGTCGTCGCGATGCGCGCACGGCCCCACGTCCGCGTACACGAAGTGCGGCTGGAACGAGGACGCCTCCACCGGAACACCCGACGGGGTCGCGCCCTCGGCTCTGAGGAAGTACGCAGCCAGACCCGCGTTCACCGGATCCTGCGGCACCTCGGGCACCGCCCAGTCCACCACGACGCGGCCCCGCGCGTCGGCGGTCACCGTCGGCATCGCCACCGGCGCCAACTCCCAGAAGTCCGAGCCGTCCAACGGCCATGCGGCGCCCCACGCCGATACTCGCACCGTCGAATGCGGCGCGAACGCCTCCGAGTAGTCCATGTTCGTCCCGGTGAAGGACCGCACCGGCCGACCCGGAGCCCAGCGGCCCGCGCACCCCGACTCCGGCAGCCCCTCGGGACGCTCGAACAGCGACAACTCCACGACGTCGACGACCTCGCCCGAACCGTCGACGACCGGCCCGCCAACGCCCCTCGCATCGCGGGAGTCCGTGACGGTTGGAGGGGTGTCCTCCTGAGGGGTGACGGGGTGGGTGGCGAGCGGCGTGGTCGCGAACGGACCCGGCGGCGGGGCGGACTCCTCGCCGGCCCGTAGCCCCAACACGAGATCTCGCCGTCGGCGTGCAACCCGCACGCCCGCACGTCGCCGGCGTCGACCGCCACGAACGGACCCGGCGGCGGGTTCACCAGATCGACATAGGCCAGCATCCTGCTGTACGCATGGAGCAGCCACGTGTCCTCCGACTCGGCGTGCCTGTCGGCGTGACGTGCCCGGACGCTGTCGCCGGCCACCTCCGCGTACACCGCCAGAGGGATGCGTGGCTCGCTGTTGTTCACATACCCCCAACAGGAGACCTCGCCGTCGAGGCG
>JAPONU010000498.1 GCA_026713745.1 bacterium | reverse complement strand
CATGATCTGCAGGTAGGTGGCGTCGAAGATGGTGTTGCCGCTGAAGTCCTCCGCCACGACCAGGCGCTCGTAGGCGTCGTCGGTGAGGCCGTCGCCGACGCCGACGCCGCCCGGGCCCCGGGTGCGCAGCGAGTACCAGGCGATCACCACCAGCGGCCCGCCGACCATCAGCGCGATGAAGCCCAGCGCGGGCGCCGCCAGCCAGCGGTTGCGCACCCTCACGAAGCCAGCAACCTCGTGTGCCGGGCGTCGATCCTGACACCGACCTCCGCGCCGACCTCGGGCGGTCGATCGTGGGCGTCGACCCGCGCGTTGAGGATCGATCCCCCGCCGAGGTCGATGCTCAGATGGACGTCCGCGCCGACGTAGCCCGAGGCGATCACCGTGCCGCGGAGTTCGCCCTCGGGGTCCAGCGCCACACGCTCGGGACGCACCGCCAGCGCGGCATCCTCGGCGTGCGATTCGACGACGTCTCGTGCCCCACCCACCTCGGCGACGTCGAGCTTCCACTGGCCGGCGACGGTGAGGGTGGACTGGCCGTCGTAGTCGACGGCGAGGAGGTTGGTCTCGCCGATGAAGTCGGCCACGAACCGCGTCGCCGGCTCCTCGTAGATCTCACGCGGGGTGCCGATCTGGACGATGCGACCGGCGTTGAGGACCGCAATCCGGTCACCCAGCGCCAGAGCCTCCTCCTGGTCGTGGGTCACGAAGACGAAGGCGATGCCGGTCGTGCGCTGGATCCGCTTGAGTTCGGCCTGCATCTGTCGCCGGAGCTTCAGATCCAGGGCGCCGAGCGGCTCGTCGAGCAACAGCAGGCGCGGCCGCTTGGCGAGCGCTCGGGCCAGCGCCACCCGCTGCTGCTGACCTCCCGAGAGCTGCGACGGGGTCCGCTTGGCGTAGCCCGAGAGTTCGACGAGTTCGAGCATCTCGGCGACCCGCCGGCGGATCTCGGCCTTGGGGCGCTTCTCCATCTCCAGGCCGAACGCGATGTTCCGCTCCACGGTGAGGAACGGGAACAGCGCGTAGCTCTGGAACACCGTGTTGACCGCGCGGCGAAACGGCGGGATCGTGTCGAGCCGCTCGCCGCCCAGACGGATCTCGCCGGAGTCGGCGTTCTCCAAGCCGGCGATGGTTCGCAGCAGCGTCGTCTTCCCACAACCCGACGGGCCGAGGAGAACCACGAACTCGTTGTCAGCCACCTCGAGTGACACATCGTCGAGGGCGCGCACTGTGTGTCCCTCCGGCGCCGCGAACGTCTTGGAGACGTTCCGAACCTCAAGTCCCCCAGGCATCAGCCCCCACAATAAACGATCACTGATCGTTATTCAAGCGATGGGCAGGCCTGCGCCCGAACGCGCCACTGGTGGGCGCCCGCACTCCTGTGCCGGTGGGGCGCCGTCGCGGCCCGTAGCATTGCGCCGTGGGCCGCCCCTCCGAACCGCTGCTGTCGAGGGAGATGATCGTCGACGCCGCCATGGCCATCGTCGACGAGAGCGGTATCGACGCCCTGACGACGCGCGCGATCGCCAAGCGGCTCGGCGTCGGCCAGGCGTCGCTATACAACCACGTGCACAGCCGCGACGAACTGCTCGAGTTGCTGAACGCGCGGGTCCTCGCAGGAGTGGACCTCACCGTCCTCGACCATCCCGACTGGACCGAGGCGGTGTACCGGGGCACGCTCGCCTTCCTCGAGGCGGTGCAACGCCACCCCAACATGATCGTGGTCCTCGCGACGAGGCCGGCCCGAACCGACCCCTCGCTCACCTACTACGAGCGGATGCACGAACGCCTGCGAGGCGCAGGACTGTCCCCCGAGGACTCGGCGCGCTTCCTGTTCGCCATCGACGACTACTGCATCGGCGCAGCGCTCAACACCGAGACCGACGTTGAGATCAACGACCGCCACGACAAGTTCCCCCTCACCGCTGAAGCCGTCGAGGCAGGGCGGCCCGCCGACCACCACCAGGCCACCCTCCGCCTGCTCCTCAACGGCCTCATCGCAACCGTCGAGATCCCCGCAACCACCGGCTGAACACCCCGCCGGCTAGCCTCGGGGTGCTCGCCCGCCGGCTTGCGGGCCGCGGGCGCGGGCTGATCGGTTCGGTTCAGGAAAGCGGCTCGCCGGTGGTCGCCCGGCAGATCTCCTGGTAGTGGCCGTGGGAGTGGCGTTCGCCGCACGCCACCCAGTCGCCTTCGTACTCGCCGTCGGCGAACCCGTCCTCGTCGGGGCAACGGGTCGGCGAAGTGGACGACTCGCAGTTGAACCAGACGTGCTCGGTCTCGTCGTCGCACACCCGTTGGCGGGCCGCTGAGCCGCCTCCGACGGAGGGATCGTGTCTGGGATGGCCGGGGGTGGCGATGTCGACGCAGTTGGGGCTCTCGGCGTAGTACCACTTCCCGTCGGGTGCATACGTCCGGTAGGACACGGACGAGATGGCTTCGCCGGCGCTGGTGCCGAGGGTGTAGCCGTTGATGGCGCGCTTCCCGTCGGGGTACTCGCAGTAGCCGCCCTCCGAGCGGGCGAGGCCGGCGGGGACGGCCACACCGTCGACGAGTACGTGCCACCGGTCATGGGCGTGAGGGTCGAGCCCGCCGCGGTGATAGTGCCTGACACCCTCGCGGTAGGGGTGGTCGTGAATCCCGTCGTTGCAGTCGTCCGGCTCGTCGGACTCCGATGGCTCGCCGGGCGGCTCGGGCAGCGGGCCCTGCGGCAAGGGCTGCTCGAGCGGCCGCGTCTCGGTGGGATATCCGGCGGCGGCTTCCGCCGCCCACCAGCGGGCCTCGGGCGAGGCGAAGCCGCGGCGCATCCAGGCCTGGGTCTGGGCGTTCGCCGACAATTCCAGGATCTTGCGGGGCCGGTCGTGGCTGCGGATCTCGGGGGCGAAGCGGGCAATCAGCGCGCCGGCACATCCCGGGCCCGACACAACGGGAGCATGATGTGCCGGGCCGGCGGCCTCCAGCAGCGCCATGTGCGTCACGAGCCGGCCCGTGGACTCCGCCAAGCTGAGGCGCTCAACCATCCGGTCGCACCACAACAGGGAGTTGCCGGTACCCGGGGCAGTGCCGTAGTCACGAAGGTGCATCCACTCATGGACGACGGTGTTGACGGTCCACATCCACCCCTCTACTCCGCGCGCCCATGTGAAGTTGATGCCGTAGCGCACAGCGCAGGCGCGGTAGCCGCGGCATAGGTCGGGGTCTGCGGAGATGGTGCGGACCCTGGCCAACGTTGGGGGATCCTCCCCCGCCAGCCTGACCAACGTGGCCGCGATGACCTCGCGCGCAGAACCGGAGAGCCGGTGCAACCGGTCGCTGGGCTTCGGCGCATAGTTGGGCAGTGCTGCCGCCAGGCGGGCCTGCATCTCGGCGACGGTGATCCCCTCGGGCGAGGGCGCCAGGTCCAGGAGATGGCTCCACCACACCGGACAGCCCGCTTCGGGAGCGGCGTGCGGGTCGTACCGCGGATGGCGGTAGCAGTGCGACGGCAACGACCAACTGAACTCCACGGCCAAGGGAACGAGACCGAGGGCACGCGCCAGGAGGGTGGCCAACTCCCCTCGCGTCACCTCGTCGCCGGGGCAGAAGCGCAGCGGGGCGGTCTCGCAGCCGGCGGCGATCCGGGCGGTCGCCAACGCGTCGATGTCGGCCTCGTGGGCGTAGCCCGCAATATCGGAGTAGCCCACCGAGGGGGCTGCCTCGATGTCGAAGGCGCGCACCAGCAGCGTCGCCACTTCGCCGCGCGTCACCGCAGAGTCGGGGCAGTAACGGAGCGGATCCCCCTCGCAGCCGGTGGCCACCTCCAACGCTGCGAGGCGTTCGACGAAACGCGCCCACCACGTCCCGGCGTCCACGTCGGCAAATCGGGAGGCGCTCACGGCGCCAGGGTCGTCGCCGAGGGCGCGTACGAGCCACACCGCCACCGTCGAGCGCTTCACCGGCTCGTCCGGGCAGAACCTGCCGTCACCGCAGAGCGTGCCGTCGAAGAGTCCCTCCGCGAAGAGCTCGTCGATCGCCGGCTTGTGGGCCCCGTCCGCGTCATCCGGCTCGTCCGGGGAGGCGTCCACGGCGAGCGCAGTCGTCGCCGGCGCGCCGGCGTCCTGACCCGCCACCGGCGCCGCGGCCACGACGCTCGCGATGATCACGACAACCACCAGACCGCCCAAACGGCGAACCACGCGCTCTCCTCCCTGCCGACCGCTGCGCGGACACTACTGCCTGTGATCAGCGCCCCCGGAGGCAGAACCGGCGCAGGTGCTCAGGATTTGCGCAGCCGCTTCGACGCCCCGTAGGCGCACCGGGAGGCCGTCGAGAACGCCCACGACGGACCGAATAGCCGCCGGCGGTCCGGGAGGAACTCTTCGGCTTCGAGATCCTCGAGGGCCGCCAGCGTCCGGTCCAGGCCGAGCCCCAGGAGGCGGACGCTGCGCTCGTTCGAGATGTCGAGACCCCCGGCGCTGATGACGATGACGAGCATCCGGACGAACATGTTCTGGCGGTAGAGCCGCCAGCAGTCCTCGAGGCCGATCCCCTCGACGCCCTCCCGACCGAGGGTGTCGTGGTACTCGGCGATGGCGCCCCGCTCGATGCTCCGCCGCACCTCGACCGGCAGGCTGCCGCCGAGGAAGTAGGCCACATCGCCGAGGGGGTTGTTGCCGCCGCAGACCTGCCAGTCGATCACGGCCAGATCGTCGGGCCCGGGGCCGAAGAACATGTTGTCCAACCGGTAGTCGCCGTGGCCGAAGGCCCGCGGGCCGGTGGCGAGGTCGCCCATGTAGTCAGCGGCCCTCCAGCCGAGCGTCTCGGTGATGCGCTGCATGTGCTGGGAGAAGTGGTCGCCGAACACCTCGAAGGTGCGCCGCAGCGACGCCAGGTAGATGAGTTGCACCGGCGGCCGCCACTTCGGATCCAGCGAGTCGAAGATGTCGATGTACGGCGCGGTGCCGGTCTTGTTCCACGAGTAGGCGTGGAACCGGGCGATCGCCCGGACGACGCTCATCGCCTGCTCCGAGTTGGCGCCCTCGATCTCGTCGACCCGACCCATCCCACCGAGGTCCTCGAGCACGAGCACAAGCCTGTTGCTGCGGCGTTCGTAGTCGCCGTAGTAGAGGATCGGCGAGCGGATTGGGGCGTGATGCGACAGGAGTTGGTAGAAGGCGCACTCCCGCCTGTAGAGCCGCACCCGCCGGGCCAGCTTGTCGGTCTCGGGATGCGAGGAGTGCAGCTTCACGACGACGGTCGCCGGGGCGGCGGGGGCGTCGCCGGCGTAGGTCAGGCGGCAGCGCAGCGACTCCCCCACGTGGCCGATCCCCACACCCACCTGCTCCACGTCGACGTCCTCCACAGTAGGGATATCGGCACGCCCTCCCGCAGCGAACGCCTGCCGCACCCAGCCCGGTGTGACCTCGGCACTGCCGGCGGGAATCGCCGGTGTGGAGTCCATGCTCGCCCCCCTCGCTTCGGCGACGCAGCCGCCCGCGCCCGCCGCTCCTGCTAGTCGCCCGCGAACTCGGCCACGGCGACCGCCTCGCCGCGTTCGACCGACGCCACGGCGGCTTCGAGCACGGCGATCACCGCCAGGCCCACCTCGCCGTCGGTCTCGGGGACGCTCGTTCCCCTTACGGCTCCCGCGAACTCGGCGAGCTGCTCGGCGAGGGCGTCGATCTCCTCCAGCGGCACCTCGTTGCGATCCATCTCGCCCCGCTGCTGGGTGAACAGGCGGGACCCCTCGTTGTGGCTGGACGCCGAAGCTACAGAACCGAAGATGCACAACTCCTCGGTGACCGGGGTGTAGTGGGAGGTCACCAGGTTCCCGACGGCGCCGGAGGTGAACTCGAACAGCAGCCCGGTGGCGTGGTCGAGGGGTTCACCGGCAAGGACTCCGTTGCTGAAGGCACTCACCCTCCGGATGGGTCCGACGAGATAGTGGAAGGTGTCGATCATGTGGACACCCAGCCCGGTCATGCCGCCCAGCGGGCTCTCGTCCCGGGAGGAACGCCAGGTGGCCGGGAAACCGCGGCCCACAGCGAAGACCGACGTGGCCAGCAGCGGTGTACCCAGAGTTCCCTCGTCGACCAGCGCCCGGATGCGACGCACCGCGGCCAGGCGCCGCCGCTGGTGGCCCACCATCAGCACGGTGCCGGCGTCCGCCGCGGCGGCCACGGCGCTCCGCCCATCGGTGGTGCTCAACGTGAACGGCTTGTCGACCAGGACAGCCTTCCCGGCGGCCGCCACCTCGCGGATCTGATCGCCGTGGATGCTGTGCGGCGTCGCCAGGATGACGCCTTCCACGTCGTCGGCGGTGATCAGGTCCCCAAGCGACGTCGCCGCCCGGCAGCCGCGCTCGGCGGCGAAGGCGAGCCGCGCCGACTCGGTGCGGGCGTAGCACGCCACCACCTCGGCTGCGCCGCTGCGGGCCGCGGCGTCGGCGAGTTCGCCGCCCCACCAGCCCAGGCCGACGACCCCCAGCCGGACCGGCTCGTTCGAATCGCTCATAGCAGCAGCCTTTCCTCGTACTCCACCCGGGAGAGCACGACGGGATCCCCGTCGGTCACCAGCACCATGTCCTCGATCCGCACACCGCCGCCCCCCGGCACGTCGGGCACCCACACCAGCGGCTCCACCGCGAACACCATGCCCGGGCGGAACTTGGTGTCGGTGGCGCCCGGCATGTTCTCGCCGATGTAGGGAGGTTCGTTGGCCCCCACGCCGATGCCGTGGCCGATGAACAGGCTGAACAGGTGCTCCGCCAACCCGCACTCACCGATGACCTCCACGATGGCGTCGGAGGCCTCCGCGGTGGTGCAGCCGGGCCGCATCCTGTCGATCCCCGCCATGAGCCCCCGGTAGACGGCGGTGTAGATCTCCTGCTGGCGCCGGTTGGGGCGCCCGATGATCGTGGTCCGGCCGATGTCGGCGAAGTAGCCGTTCCACATGGCGCCGATGTCGATGAAGCAGAGGTCGCTGTTGCGCATCAGCTTGTCGGTGGCCAGGCGGTGCGGGGGCGACATGTGCTCGCCGGACGCCACGAACGGCGTGATGACGTGCGCCATCTCCCCGCCGAGGTGGAACAGCGTCTGCATGGCGTCGCCGCCCACCTCCAGCTCGCGCCGCCCGGCGCGGGTCTCGTCCAGGGCCCGCTGCGTGACGGCGTCGCCGATGGCGCATGCCTCGGCGATGATGGCGATCTCGGTGTCGGTCTTGATGAGCCGGGCCTGCTGCATGACGGTGTCGCCGTCGACGAGTTCCAGGTCCGGAAGGTGCCGGCGCATGGCGTCGATGAACGACACGTTGCCGGCGTCCACCCCCAGACGCCCGCTGTCGAGGCCCCGCTCGGACAGGATCGGCCGCAGGATGGCGGCCACGAAACCGTCCACCAGTTCGGCCTGCTCCATGATCGGGATGGCGTGGGCCTCGGCGATCCACGGCATGTTTGCCCGGGCCTTGTCGATCTCGCCGCCGGAGCAGAGCAGCACCGGTTCGTCGGCGGGCAGCAGCAGGGCCCCGTTCAGCGCCATCGTCTTGCCGGCGATGAGCTGCGCCCGCAGCGAGGTGAGGTAGCGGACGTTCTCGTCCTTCCAGACCATCAGGCCGTCGAGGCCGCTGGCGGTCAGCTCGCGCTGGGCGGCGGCCACCCGCTCCCGCCGCAGCCGCGGCATGTCGTAGCGCTCCTCCCAGTCGACCGCGAACGGCCCCCTGGCATAGCCCGAGGCCGGTCCGAGATGCCGGGTCATCGGCAGACCGGGCCCGGTGGTCGGATCGGGCGACAGCGCGTCGACGGCGCCGGGCCGGGCGGTGCGGCAGTCATCGCAGAGCCGGGACCGGGACCGGGGGCGGGGGCGGGGGCGGGGGGGCGAGGCTCGCCGCTAGCCCGCCACCTCGGCGAAGTGCGACTCCTCCATCATGGCCTGCAGCTTGAACAGCCCGAACGCCGGCGGGTCCGGCAGCGGGACCACCACCGGGCACGCCTCGAGGCGGGCGTGAGTGGTGGGGCTGCCGCGCAGGAT
>JAPONU010000497.1 GCA_026713745.1 bacterium | reverse complement strand
CCTCCTCGACGAGGCGTGGCGAGGGGCGCTGGCATTCGGATGCGGCCGCGAGACCTGGATGACGCTGGCGCGGGCGAGGGAGAAGACCCATCCGCTCGACGCCATCGATGTCTACGAGCCCGAGGTCCTCGCTCTGATCGACCGGAAGAAGACCGCCTACTACGAGTCGGCCGTCGATCTGATGGAGCGCATCCGCCGTCTCGCCGATAGTGCCGGCGAACCCGAGCGGTTCACCGGGCTCTTGGAGCGCGTGCGCACCGAGCACCGGGCCAAGCGAAACCTGAAGAAACTGCTCGACGAGAGAGGCTGGTGAGGCGCGGGCCGCCGGGCGAACCGCGGGGTTCGTCGGCTCGGCGCGCGCCTTTACGACCGGGCGTCGACGGACGTGGTTCGAGAGCTACGTCGAGGCGGTCATCGATCGCGACCCACCAACGGAAGGACCGACACCAGACGTCCGGAAGATCTTGCATCAGCGATCCGGAAAACATAGCATTAGAGGTCCGGAAAAAGTTACATTAGCACTTGATCTTCCTGTACACTGACGGACTCGGTTACTGGGACCGGTAGGAGCGTCCGCATATCGTGATCGACGATTTCCAGGCCGCCACGCATTTCGATCGTCGCATTGAGGGCGAGATCCGCGACGCGCTCGGGTCGGCCCGCATCGTGGTTGTGACCGGAGCGCGCCAAGTCGGCAAGACGTGGGCGGTGCGTCGGGTCGTCGGTCCGAGCGGCGCGGTCCACTACCTCGACAACGAGAACACCAGGACGGCGGCGCTGACCGACCCGCACGGCTTCGTCCGATCGGGTGCCGGCTCGACGATGGCAATCGACGAGGTCCAACTCGGAACTGACGCCCTGATCCGAGCCATCAAGGCCGAAGCGGACACTCGCGACGAGCGGGGGCAGTTCCTCTTGAACGGCTCGGCGAACTTCCTCACCGTCCCGCACATCACCGAGTCGTTGGCCGGCAGGGCGGTCTTCCTGACGATGCTGCCGCTGTCGCAGGGCGAGATCGCCGCCACCGGCGACGGCCTGCTCGAGCGGTCGTTCGCCGGCAGCGCCAACCTGCTCGACCTCGGAGACTCGCCGCTTCGAGCTGACGACTATCTCGAGTTGATCTGCCGGGGCGGGTTCCCCGAGCCCGTCCGAACGACCTCCCGGCGCGCCCGCCGCCGGTGGTTCAGCGGGTACGTGTCATCGGTCGCCACCAAGGAGATCACCCGGCTCGAGGACGTCCGCGACGCCGACCTCATCCCCCGGCTGCTGCGTCTGGTGGCGGCCCGCTCGGGAAGCGAATTCGTGACCGCGACGGTGGCCCGCGCCGCCGACTGCGACCGCCGGACCGTCGACCGGTACGTGTCGCTGATGGAGATGACGGGGCTGATCCACCGCCTCGGGGCATGGTCGGCGAACCTCACCGCCCGCGAGTCCCGCCGGGAGAAGCTTCTGATCTGCGACTCGGGACTCGCCGCGCACCTGCTGCGCAAGGACCCCGACTCTCTGGCCGAACTCACCGACCCGGCCCGAGGCCCCCTCGTGGAGTTGTTCGCCCTGAACGAACTCCGCAAGCAGGCGCTGCTGTCGGAGCGCCTGCCCGACCTGTTCCACTACCGCGACCACCGCGGCGACGTCGAAGTCGATCTCGTCGCCGAGGCGGAGGGCGACATCGTGGCGTGGGAGATCAAGGCATCGAGTTCGGTATCCGGCACCGACGCCCGCGGCCTGCGCCGGATGCGCGACCGGATCGACGAGACCGGCCCGGGAACCTTCCGCAACGGCATCGTCCTCTACGCCGGAACACAAGCCTTCTCCCTCGGCGACCGCCTCACGGCCCTACCGCTGTCCACGCTCTGGACGACCCCGACCTGACGGCACCGTAACTCAGGCGGCGACGCCATCGGCGTCAGGCCAAATGTCATCCGGCTCGGGCTCGAAGCTGCTGAGTTCACTATCGAGGATCGCATCGTCGATGTTCGGCGGCTTGCCCATCGCAGATTCGATCATGTCGAGAAGCCGCCGGCGACGGTCCTCGAAGAATCGATCGAAGTCGTCGGTGCGAAGTGCCTCGGGTTTGGTGGCTCTACGCGGTTGATGGGGCAGGTGCTGTGATGTGAGGGTCCGCGGACGCGGGTCGGGGCCTCGCGAGTCTGGCAGTGACAGCTGTCCGGAGAAGGAGGCCCCGAGATGGGTGATGTTACGCGCGTGCTGTCCGGGTTGGAGGACTCCGAGGTGACCGGCGTGGTCAAGGCGCCCGGTGGCGGGTTGGAGGTGTCGGTGCGCTTGGCTGCCTCGATGCGGCGTGTCCGCGCTGTGGGACCTTCAGCTCGCGGGTCAAGGAGTATCGCAGCCAGACCGAACTCACCGGCCACCGCGGCCGAAGGGCGACGGCGCAGCGCGCTTGGCGGCCAACGCCCAACGTCCCTGGGGCTCCGACCTCGATGCACACGGTGACGCCAGCCGACGCCGTTCACGGGGCCTTGCTCCTCGCGGAACATCCCTCGCCGCGATCGGACCCTGCACCTCGCGGTACGCCTCGTAAGGGGCTCCGGTTCGCTGCTGAGGCTCGGATCCGATGCATCTCGCGAAATATCGAGGTCAGGAATGTCGGAGGCAGGAACTTCGGCTTCGCGGCTTGCGTGGTATCCTTCGCGCGTGGAATTCCGCCCTCTGCTGATGATGCCGAGGCCCGCTTGCTGCGCCGCATCTGTGCTGCCGCAGTCACCCGTCTAGCGTGACCAGATTCCCGAGCAGACACAGGTAGTCGCGATGGCCACAGCGCCGCGTGTGCGGCCCCTCACCGTTCCTGAACGTCATATCTCAGCGTTCAACCTGATCCGCAGTCTCAAGGACGGCGACTATGCCAAACTCCTTGGTTCGCTCGGAGAGAACGAACCGAGCACGCCTCGATCCGT
>JAPONU010000496.1 GCA_026713745.1 bacterium | reverse complement strand
GGTTCCGGCTCCCTGCGGGGTTGGTATCTCCCGAGCGGTCGATATGGTTAGCAGTCTCAGACCGAGAGTGCTAACCACTGAACCAAAGGGAGAGCCAATGAACCTTCAGCCCCTCGAGGACCGTATTGTCGTACGGCCCAGCGAGTCCGAGGAAGTTACTGCCAGCGGCCTCGTCATTCCCGACACCGCCAAAGAGAAGCCCCAGCAGGGCGAGGTGCTCGCAGTCGGTCCGGGCAGGCGTTCCGAGCACACCGGCGAACTCATCGGCCTCGACGTGAGCGTCGGCGACACCGTGGTGTACAGCAAGTTCGGCGGCACCGAGATCACCGCCGGCGGCGAGGACCTGCTGATCCTGTCGGCCCGCGACGTGCTGGCCACGATCAGCGGCTGAGCGACCCGATTCACCCCGGACCGCACGCCGCCTCCACGGCCACCTATTAGAAGGAGTCACCGACACCCCATGACAACCCTGTTGAAGTTCGACGACGACGCCCGCAAGGCCCTCGAGGCCGGCGTCAACCAACTCGCCAACACGGTCAAGGTCACGCTGGGCCCCAAGGGCCGCAACGTGGTCCTCGACAAGAAGTTCGGCGCACCCACCATCACCAACGACGGCGTCTCGATCGCCCGTGAGATCGAGATCGACGACCAGTTCGAGAACATGGGGGCGCAGCTCGTCAAGGAGGTCGCCACCAAGACAAACGACGTGGCCGGCGACGGCACCACCACGGCCACCGTTCTGGCTCAGGCGCTCGTGAACGAGGGTCTGCGCAACGTGGCCGCCGGCGCTTCGCCGACGGGCCTGAAGCGGGGCATCGAGAAGGCGGTTGCCGCCGCCACCGAGTCCATCGCCGGGATGGCCACCCACATCGAGGACAAGAAGGAGATCGCCCAGGTGGCGGGCCTGTCGGCCGCCGACCCTGCGGTGGGCCAGGTCATCGCCGATGCCATCGACAAGGTTGGCAAGGACGGCGTCGTGACCGTCGAGGAGTCCAACACGTTCGGCATGGAACTGGACTTCGTCGAGGGCATGCAGTTCGACAAGGGCTTCCTGTCGCCGTACTTCGTGACCGACCCGGAGCGCCAGGAGGCAGTCCTCGACGAGCCGTACATCCTGTTCAACCAGGCCAAGATCGCTTCGGTGCAGGACCTGCTGCCGGTGCTCGAGAAGATCATGCAGACCGGCAAGCCGCTGCTGCTGATCGCCGAGGACACCGAGGGCGAGGCCCTCGCCACCTTGGTGGTCAACAAGATCCGTGGCACGTTCACGTCGGTGGCGGTGAAGGCCCCCGGCTTCGGCGAGCGCCGCAAGGCGATTCTGGACGACATGGCGATCCTCACCGGTGGCCAGGTCGTGTCGCCCGAGGTCGGCATCAAGCTGGACGGCGTCACGATCGACCTGCTGGGCCGGGCCCGCAAGGTGGTCATCACCAAGGACGACACCACCATCGTCGAGGGCGCCGGCAACAAGTCCGACGTGGAGGCGCGCATCCGCCAGATCCGCACCGAGATCGACAACACCGACTCCGACTGGGACCGCGAGAAGCTCCAGGAGCGTCTCGCCAAGCTCGCCGGTGGCGTGGCGGTCGTGAAGGTCGGCGCTGCCACCGAGGTGGAGCTGAAGGAGAAGAAGCACCGCATCGAGGACGCCCTGTCGGCCACTCGTGCGGCCATCGAGGAGGGTGTCGTGGCCGGCGGCGGTACGGCTCTGCTGCGCTGCCGTGACGCGGTCGCCGCGGTCGCCGACGAGCTCTCCGGCGACGAGGCCACCGGTGCCCGCCTGGTGCACAAGGCGCTGGAGGCGCCGGCGAAGCTGATTGCCGCGAACGCCGGCTTCGAGGGTTCGGTGATCGTCCGCCGTGTGGCGTCCGCGGAGGGCACCACAGGCTTCAACGCCGTGACCGGCGAGTTGGAAGATCTGCCGGGCGCCGGCGTGATCGACCCGGCCATGGTGACCCGAGCGGCGCTGCAGAACGCGGCGTCGATCGCGGCCCTGCTGCTGACCACCGAGTGCCTCGTCGCCGACAAGCCCGAGCCGACCCCGCCGATGCCTCCGGGCGGCGACATGGGCGGCATGGGAGGCATGGGCGGAATGATGTAGCAGCCCCGGCGCCAAGCGCTCCAGCGCCCGGCGCCCCCGCGCCCCGGCAATCCGGGGCCCAGGATCACCAGCCCCCCGAGCCCCCGATTCCCCCCATCGGGACCCGCCCGGGGGGCTGCCCGCGTCCGTCTCTGGGTTCGGCCCGGGGGGCCGCGTCCAGGCCGGTGTCCGTCTCTGGGTTCGGTTCGGGGGGCCGCGTCCAGGCCGGTGTCCGTCTCTGGGTTCGGTTCGGGGGGCCGCGTCCAGGCCGGTGTCCGTCTCTGGGTTCGGCTCGGGGGGCCGCGTCCAGGCCGGTGTCCGTCTCTGGGTTCGGTTCGGGGGGCCGCGTCCAGGCCGGTGTCCGTCTCTGGGTTCGGCCCGGGGCTGCCCGTGTCCGAGCCCGCATCCGAGTCCGCATTCGAGCCCGCATCCATCGCTGGGATCCGCCAGTGCCCGTCGGCTGCGCGTCCGGCGAAACTGCGCCGCCGACGGCCCCACTGCGCCGCCGACGGCCCCGTCGTCTCCCGGCCTTAGTGCGCTGCTCCCTACACCGGGCTGCTCGCTACCCGGGCCGGGCTGGTCGCTGCCCGGGCTGGGTCGGCCGTGGTCGTTCGGGCGGGGTCTGCCCGTGGCGCTTCCGGCTCTCGCCTCCGGAGTCAGGGTGGCTTCCGTTATCGGTGGGGTTTCCGTTCCCGGTGGGGTTTCCGTTGCCGGTGGGGTTTCCGTTGCCGGTTCGGTCTGCGTTCCCGGTGGGGTTTCCGTTCCCGGTGGGGTCTCCGTTCCCGGTTCGGTTGCCGTTTCGCGTGCCGCCGTCTCTCCGAGGGGGGCCGTATCGGGGATCTGGCGCGGTGGTCCAAGTGCCGTCGGGTCTGCGGATGAGGACACGTTTGTGGTTGTGCAGGCGGCGGTGACAGGTGCTGCACAGGAGGGCCAGGTTGTCGATGTCGGTCGGCCCGTTGGTCGGTTTGCCCCAGGGCGCGACGTGGTGCGACTCGCAGTTGGCCGGCTCGTCGGCACACAGCACGCACGCGCCGTCGCGAGCGAGCAGGGCGCGGCGCTGCGCGTCGGTGGCGGTCCGCTCGCCCCGGCCGTGCCAGAGCGGTTCGCCGTCACCGGAGAACAGAATGCCGAACAGTTCGGCGTCACAGGCGAGCCGCTCGAGTTCGCTCTGAGGGATCGGCCCGACGCCGGGAATCTCGCAGCGCCCCTGCGGATCCTTGCCCGAGATCACATCGGCGGAGGCCACGATCACGATCTGATGCCGCGGCGTCACCGCCACGGGCTGAGGCACTGGCGCGCGGCCAGGTTCCCATGCGGCACGGCTGTCGCCATCGCCCCAAGGCTCCGACGTCAACGGGCCGTCACTCGACCCGGAGCAATCGTCGCGGACGGAAGTCCGCATGGAGATGCCGGTGCCTGCCGGCGGATCGTCCGGAGGAATCGCATCGGTACCTGTCGCCGGTATCCCTTGCTTCGTGTCCTGGTTTCCCTGTTTGGGGCTGCTGATGTCTGCCGGCGGATCGCCTGGAG
>JAPONU010000495.1 GCA_026713745.1 bacterium | reverse complement strand
GGCAAGACCATCACCGAGGCCGAGAGCCATCTGTTCTGCATGCTGACCCTGGCGGTTCATCCGCTGCACGTGGACTCGGCGCACTTCGACGGAACCCAGGGTCCGTTCGAGCGGCCCGTGGTGGCGGGCCCGCACATCTACTCGCTGCTGCTGGGCATGAGCGTGCCCGACATCTCCGGGCGGGCGCTGGCCAACCTGGGCACCACCGACCTGCGCCATACGGCGCCGGTGTATCCCGGCGACACGCTGTATGGCACCAGCACCGTGCTCGAGACACGCCCCAGCCGGTCGCGCCCCGACGCCGGCATCGTGACCGTCGAGACCGTCGGTCGCAACCAGGACGGCGCCGTGGTCACCACCTACAAGCGCTCGGTGCTGCTGCCGCGGCGACCGGCCGATGGCGCCTGAGCTTCGGTGCCGCCGCGGGTGGTCGCGTACCGCGGGCGAGGCTGCTGCCGCACGGGTCGGTCGATGACCGCTGAGCCTCCACCGGTCTTCGCTACGGGGCCCGCGTCGCCGGATACCGGATTGCCTGCCGCGCCCGCCGATCGGTCTCCTTCGCTCGGGGCGCGGCGCGACGAGATCGCGTCCGACGATTCCGGCGGGGAGGCCCGTGGGCCGCTGGCGGGTATCCGGGTGGTGGACATGGCGACGGTCATTGCCGGTCCGGGAGCGGCCCGGCTGTTCGGCGACTTCGGCGCGGATGTCATCAAGGTGGAGGCGCCGAGGGGCGATTCGGTCCGCCGGCTGGGATGGCGCCCGCCCGACGGCGACGACGACTCCTACTTCTGGAAGCTGGCGGGGCGCAACAAGCGCTCCGTGGTCCTGGACCTCAAGACTCCCGAGGGCCTCGCGGCCATGCTTGGGCTGATCGACGGCGCGGACGTGCTTGTGGAGAACCTGCGTCCCGGCAAGCTGGAGGCGCTGGGGCTGGCGCCCGATGTGCTGCTCGCGCGCAACCCCCGGCTGGTGATCGTGCGCGTCACGGCGTTCGGCCAGGAGGGTCCCTACGCCCAGCGGCCGGGCTTCGCCACCCTCGCCGAGGCGCTCAGCGGCTACGCGGCGATCAGCGGCGAAGCCGACGGTCCTCCCCTGTTGCCGCCGGTCGCCCTCACCGACGAGCTCACGGGCACGCTTGCTGCCTTCGGCGCCATGGCGGCGCTGTGGGAGGCCCGCCGCAGCGGCAAGGGGCAGGTGGTGGATCTGTCGCTGGTGGAGTCGGTGATGCACGTGATGGGGCCGCTGCCCTCGGCGTTCGCGCACCTCGGCTACGAGCAGCCGCGCCTGGGCGCCGGCATTCCCTACTCGGTCCCGCGGGGCACCTACCAGTGCTCCGACGGCGAGTGGGTGGCGCTCTCGGCCTCCAGCGACACGGTGGCGAACCGGGTGCTGGAGCTCGTCGGCGCGGGCGGCGACGAGCGCTTCAGAACGTTCAGCGGCCGCTTCGAGAACCGCGACGCCTTGGAGGCGCTGGTGGCGGGCTGGATCGCCGAGCGGCCCGCGGCGGAGGTGATCCGGCGCTTCGAGGAGGCCGACGCGGCCATCGCCCCCGTGTACACGATGGGAGACCTGTTCGCCGATGAGCACTTCCGTCAACGGAGGCTGTTCACGACCGTCGACGGCGTCGTCATGCAGGGAGTGTCGCCGCGCCTGTCTCGCACTCCCGGCAACGTGAACTTTGTGGGGCGCCCGCTGGGAGCCGACACCGACGAGGTGCTGGCCGAGTTGCGAGCCACGCAGGCACGCCACACCGGTCGGGCGGCGAGCAACGATGGGGCGGGCGCCGCCACCGATCTCGACCCGGCAGTCGACGGGCAAGGGAGTGCCTCATCCAGTGGTGCCGTGGCGGATGCAGCAGCGAAGCAGAGGGAGAGTGCCGATGAGTGACGCAGCGGAGTACCTGGTCCACATCCAGGTCAACTGGCCGCCCGACGGCGACCCCGTCAGGCGCGACGAACTCATGGCCGCCGAGCGGGCGCGTGGCCGGGAACTGGTGGAGGCCGGCGTCATCCGCCGGCTCTGGCGGGTGCCGGGGCGCTGGGCCAACTGGGGTGTCTGGCGGGCCGAGGGGCCCGACGAACTCCACGCGGCTCTGGCCTCGCTGCCGTTCTTCCCCTGGCTGGACATCCAGGTCATCCCGCTCGCCGGCCACCCGAACGACCCGGGCTAGATCCCCCCGGTCGACCGCGCTCGCCACCAGTAGCCCCAGCGGCTCCTGGTTCACTGCGGGCAGAGCCCACTCAAGGCGAGGCCGGATACGTCGTTTCGATGTCTCTCGGGGTCTACTTGGATAATCCAATAGTGGCGAATGTCTTCCGAAAGGAGTAATCTGGCGTGGCTCGATGTCTTGCCCGCTCCCCGGGACTCGCGTGTGAGACGCCAAGGCAGGAGCCGTTGTGAGAGGGGGATCATCCATGAGGGGGTCCCTGCGACGTTGGCTGGTGGCCGGCATCGCTGTTGCGCTGCTTGCCGGAGCCAACTCAGATGTGGGCGCGCAAGCCACCGATGCCGGCGGTGGGTCTGCCAAGGCTCACACTCCCTCGGTTCCGGAAGTCCCGATACCCCTGGTTCGGGAAGTCTCCGCACCCCTGGGAGCAGCAGCCTCCACGCGTGTGGTCCCGGGAGTTCCCGCCCCGGAGGCTGCCGTCCCTGCGGTTGCCGAGACCGCCGCCCCGGAGGCTCTTGACGAAGCCGCATCGGGACCGGACGCGAACGCCGCCATTCGCCTGAGCGAGGGCGACGAGAGCGAGGGCGAGAGTTCGCCGGCGTCGAGCCAGGTCGAGGGCGAGGTGCTCAGCGACGGAGAGATCCGCGCCGTGATCGACCGGCTGCCGCCGTGGGACGGCGACGACACGGGTGCGGCCGACTTCAACCGTCCAATTGATTCGCTGCCCCCGCCCCGCACCGGCAGGACGGTTGATCAGCCGTTCCCGGCCGGGCCGGATATCGCAGCACCGGTTGTGGACCCCGGGCCGCTGGAAGTCCTGCGGGTGCAGCCCGAGGGTGAAGTGGGCATCGCTCCCTTCGTCAGCATCACGTTCAACCAGCCCATGGTGCCGCTGGCCACCGTCAGCCAGCTCGACGACTTCGACGTTCCTGTGGAGATCACGCCGCCGCTGCCGGGTCGCTGGCAGTGGATCGGCACCCGCACGCTCCGCTTCGAGCACGACCAGGAGATCTTCGACCGCCTGCCGATGGCGACCAGTTACGTGGTCGAAGTCCCCGCGGGGACCGAGTCGCAGGCCGGCGGCGAACTGGCCGAGACGTTCCGCTTCGGGTTCGAGACACCTCCGCCCAGCCTGGTGCGGCTCAGCCCGGCCGAGGACCACCGGCACAGGAACTCACTCAGGCTCGATCCGATCTTTCTCGCGATCTTCGACCAGCGGGTCGAACCCCCCGCCGTGCTCGAGACCATCACACTTATTGCCGATGGCGAGGAGCGGGAGATCCGCCTTGCCAGTGCCGCCGAGGTCGAAGGCGACGATCTCATCGGGTACCGGGCCGGGCGCACGCTCGAAGGCACGTGGGTCGCATTCCGACCGGTGGTGCCGCTCGAGCCCGACTCCGCCATCAGGATCACCGTCGGTCCCCACGTGCCGTCGGCCGAGGGCCCGAACACCAACGAGAACGCGACGACTGAGGCGGCCCGTACCTATGCGCCCCTGCAAGTAGCGAGCACGAATTGCCCACGAGAAACAAGATGGCCTTGCCGGCCCGGGAGTTCTCTTCGGACCGAGTTCAACAACTCGCTCGATACCGAAACGCTGGATGCCGCCGGTATCTCCGTAACACCGGAGATCCCCGATGCCGAGATCTCGGTCTCCGGCCGCTACCTGTACATATCCGGTCCGACGTCGGCCAGCACCGTCTACAAGGTGATTATCCCAGGGACGCTGGGAGACGTGTTCGGTCAGAGGTTGGGAGAGCCCGAGACCGTCGAGTTCCATATCAAGGAGGCGCCCCCCCTCATCCATCTCTTGGGTGGCAGTTTCATCACGATCGATCCGCTCGGGGAGACGCAGGCGGTTCCGGCCATCGTGCGCCAGTGGGAGCGACTCCGCGTACGCCTCTATGCCGTGGATCCGAGCGACTACGGGTCGTACACCAACTTCGCGAGTCGCTTCCGCTTTGACCCTGACCCGCTCGCGCTCGACGTGCCGTGGCCGCTGACGACAGAAGTGTTCGTCAACACCGGAATCGATCACGGTGATCCCACCGAGGTTCGCATCCATCTCTCGAACGTCCTCAACGGTGGGCACGGTCACGTGGTCATGATCGTCGACGGGGCCGGCCGGCCACGAGGGTCTGAAGACGTCGAAGATCTGTCTGCGGCCAAAGAACGCTATGCGTTCGGATACCCGAAGATCACATGGGTGCAGGACACCGATATCGGCGTCGACGCCATCACCGACAATCGCGACGTGGCGGTGTGGACCACCGACCTGCGCTCCGGCGATCCGCTGGCCGGTGTGGAGATCCAACTCGGGACCGGGTACTCGACGCTCGTCAGCGACGACGACGGCCTTGCCCGCGCCCGGCTCGACGCAGGCTCGTTCTCCTGGGTTGTCGCAGCGCTGGGTGACGACCGGGCTCTCAGCCCCGGGTCCATCAGGGCATCGCCGCAGGACGATCGGACCATCTGGTACACCACCGATGATCGCGGCTTGTACCGCCCTGGTGAGACGCTGCACCTGAAGGGCTGGGTCCGGAACCTCGACGTGAGCGGTGACGGCGATCTGGAGTTCCTCCCCGGTGGGGCGCTGATCACCTACACGGCCTATGGCCCGTTCCGCAACGAACTCGCGAGTGGCGAGGTCCGTACCGATGACCTCGGCGGCTTCGATCTTGCCCTCGAGTTGGATAGGGGGGCGAACCTGGGCCGGAGCAGGATCGAGTTCCGGCGAGCCGACAGCGGAAGCGAGTACACCCACTCGTTCCAGGTCCAGGAGTTCCGCCGGCCCGAGTTCGAAGTGGAGGCACGCCTCGACTCAGCCGGCCCGCACTTCATCGACGAGCCGGCGGTGGTGGCGATCGATGCCCGCTACTACTCCGGCGGCCCGCTGCCCAACGCCGATGTCAACTGGACGGTCACCACGCGGCCGGGCTTCTACCGCCCTCCCAACTGGCGTGATTTCACGTTCGGCGTCTGGCGGCCCTGGTGGTACCCGTACCGAGGCGGCTCCTCCTACGGGGTCGAGGAATTCTCCGGCACGACCGATACCGATGGCAGCCACTACCTGCGCATCGACCTCGAAGGCGATGGCGACGGTCTCCCCACGGCGGTGACTGCCAGCGCGCAGGTGACCGATGTGAACCGCCAGCGGTGGGCATCGGCGACCCGCCTCCTGGTCCATTCCGCCGATCTCTATGTCGGCCTTCGCTCTGCCCGCTATTTCGTGAGGGCCGGCGATGGCATCGACATCCAGGCTGTGGTCACCGACCTCGACGGCAACCCGGTTGCCGGCCGAGCCTTCGCCGTTACCGCGGAGCGTCTTGACTACAGGTACGTCGACGGCGAGTGGATTGAAGTCGAGTTGGACACCGAGACCTGTGAGGTCACCTCCCAGCAGGAGCCCGTCACCTGCGCGTTCGCTGCTCGCACCGGCGGCCGCTACCGCATCGCCGTCCGAGTCTCCGATGCCTCGGGGCGAATCAGCCGCACGGAGATCACCCGCTGGGTTTCCGGCGAGAAGGCCGTCGTACGGAGCCGCAACGTCGAACTCCAGGCCGTCGAGCTCATTCCCGATGCCGAGACCTACGCCGAGGGGGACGTCGCAGAGATCCTCGTCGGCTCTCCCTTCGCCACCGCCACCGGCCTCCTGACGGTCGCCCAAGACCGGATCATCGAACTCCGCCCGTTCGCGATCACCGACCACACCGCGGTTCTGGAAGTGCCGATCACCGACGATCACGTTCCACAGCTCAGACTGCGGGTGGATCTCGTCTCGGTGACCGCCCGGACCGCCGATGACGGCACCAGCGTGGCCGGTGTGCCCCCCCGCCCCGCCCATGCGTCCGGCCAGATCCTGCTGCGAGTCCCGCCCGTGCAGCAGACTCTGCACGTCACGGCGACGCCCGCGGCGGCAGTGGTGCAGCCGGGTGCCACCACGAGCATCGCCGTCGAGGTCAACGATGCCGGTGGAGAGCCGGTCGAGGGGGCCGGCGTCCTGCTCATCGCCGTCGACGAGGCAGTGCTGGCCCTGTCGGGCTACCGACTGATCGACCCCATCGATGTCTTCTACCGTCCCCGGACCGCCCGCGTGGACGCGTCCCGAAGCAGGCGCACGATCCTCCTCGAGAATCCGAACTGGCTGCAGGGCGACATCCAGGAGGACAGGGAGAGATATGACTT
>JAPONU010000494.1 GCA_026713745.1 bacterium | reverse complement strand
TGGCGCGCCGACGGATTCGCCTACGCTGACGGCTTCGACGCAGACAGCGGTCGTTACGTGGGCCTGCGAGCGGGCCAGGCTCTTGCCGCCCTGGCTCCGAGCGGTCTGGTAGTCCGGCCCGACGTTGCAAACGCCCAGATGGTCGCCGAGAGCATCGAGAGCGTGGACGGCCCCGAGGAATCCGGTGCGGGCGGCGACGGCGTTCCCGCAGGCGGTGACGAGCCCGTCCAGGAGCCCTTCGGTCCTGGCCTGCCGACGCGCTACTGGGGTCGTGTGACGCTGGACTCGCTTCGCTGGACCCGGGTGGCCGCCGACATTGCCGACGCCATCGTCAACCAGCTCGCACGCGCTGACGGCGCCACCGTCGAGATCACCATCGAGGTGGAGGGCAACGCCCCGGAGGGCTTCGACGAGGCTACCCAGCGCACCGTCAGCGAGAACGCGTCCACCCTGAAGTTCAGCACCGGCGAATTCGAATCCTGAGCTCGGCTCCCACGGCGGTACCCGAAGGCGACGCCTAGGCTGGGCTGGTTCCCGCCATGACCTCCGGTACCGCCCCCGCCGAGACTGCCTCGCGGCAGGCCGCTGAACGCCGCTTCAGCCAGTCCATGGTCGTCTCCGGCACCCGCTGCCTGCTCGCATACGTTGTCTTCCCGTACGTGTTCCCGCTGCTCGGCGTGACCGACGTGGTGGGGCCGGCGGTTGGAGTGGCCATCGGCGCGGTGGCGGTCGTGTTCAACGTGGTGAGCATCCGGCGGTTCTGGCGCGTGAATCACCGGCTGAAGTGGGCGCTGAGTGCGGTCAACGTGGCGGTGATCGGGCTGATGTGCTTCCTGGCCGCCGGCGACATCGCCGAACTCGCCGGCTGAGTTGCGAGGGATCAGGCATGGTAGGGCGGGGCAGGTCGGTGGACGGTCCCGATGCGCCGGCGCCCGGCTCGGAGGTGTCGGGGCCCGGCTTCGCCGCTTCGGCGGGCGGCTCGGTCATCTCCGGCAGCCCGCTCGTGCGCGGCATCTGGATCGTCGTGGGTCTGGTGCTCGTCGCCATCGGCGGGGTCGGCATCGTGGTGCCGGGCCTGCCCTCCACGATCTTCTTCATCCTGGCTGCGGGCGCCTTCTCCCGGTCCAGCGCACGCCTCGAGGGTTGGCTGCTGAGCCTGCCGGTGGTCGGGCGGATGGTGGGCGATTACCGCGCCGGGCTGGGTATGCGCCGCCGGGCCAAGATCATGGCCGTAAGCATGATCGTGATCGCCGTCGGCATCAGCACAGGCCTGGCGATCAAGAGCTGGACGCCGCGGGCGATCGTCGTGGCCGCGGGCGCGGTCGGCGTCGCCTATGTCAGCTGGCGGGTGCCGACCCGCGAGGTTCTGGACCGGGCAGCCGCCGAGGGCGCCGCCTAGCTCTTGGGCTGCCCGAGGCGCAATAGCTCAGTGCTCGCCGGTCGCCGGGGCGGCTGGAGGAGACCCCCACAAGTGCCCGGTCGAGGTTCGCTACCGTGGCGCCGTGACGCTTACCCCGATCGTCGGCACGCTCGCCTACCTGTGGGATCGGGACGCCGACCGGGTGTTGATGGTGCAGCGGGACGCCCGCCCCGACGACGACCACTACGGCAAGATGAACGGCCTCGGCGGCAAGCTCGAGGCCGGCGAGCACGTCGTCGAGTGCATGCGCCGCGAGCTGCGCGAGGAGGCCGGCCTCGAGGTCACGTCGCTGCGGTTGCGCGGCACGATCTCCTGGACCGA
>JAPONU010000493.1 GCA_026713745.1 bacterium | reverse complement strand
GGACGGATGAGCGGCAGAACGATCCTGCGGTAGATGGTCAACTCCGAGGCTCCGTCCAGTCGGGCCGAGGCCTCCAGGTCGTCGGGGATGCCGGCCACGAAACTGCGCGCCATGAAGATGCCCAACGGGTTCGCCAGCGGGGGCAGGATCAGCGCCCAGTAGGTGTTCAGCAGGCCGAGGTGGCGCACCACGAAGAACAGCGAGATTATCAGCGCCGAGACGGGTATGGCCACCGAGAGCAGCAGCAGCGGCAGGGTGAGCCTGAAGAACCTGCGTGCGGCACCCGCGCCGTCGAGTTCCGCGGCATGGTGGAGATCCTGGGGCTGAGCCAGCAGGCCCGCCAGGAAAAGGATCGTCCAGAAGCCGATGCCGCGCCACACCTCGATTCCGGCGATGGTGGGAAGCGCCAGCGACGTGTCCCCCAGGAAGTTGATCGGGCCGGCGCCGAATGCGCGCACCATGAAGTTGATGATCCCGAAGTCGGGGTGCAGGACGAAGGTGAAGATCAGAGCCGAGACGACGGCGGGCTGCAGGGTGGGGACGTACAGGGCCACCCGGATCGGGGCCTCGCCCCGCGGAACGGTTCGCAGGGCCAACGCGAACACCATCGCAATGATGAACACGGCCGGAATCGCCATGGCGCTGTACACGAGAGTGTTGATGATGCTGGTGCGGACCAGCGGGCCGGCGAACGTCTCGTTCCAGTTGTCGAGGCCCACGTAGGTCGCCGGTCCCAGCACACCGCCGGTGCGGAACGTGGAGAGATGGACAGGATGCCGAAGTTACCCATCACGGTGTGTCCCTGCGGTCCCGGCGGGGCAAGGGCCACGTCCCACTCGAAGTCGGGCGGGTCGGCCAGCAGGTCCGGGATGTTGGGGGTCTCGTGGTGCAGGATGGCAGTGCGCCCGGCCTTGAACAGGTCGTACAGGCCTTGGTTGTCCAGCGACCCGGCCGGTGGTGACACGCCGGCGGTGTGGATATCGATGAGGAACTGCATGGCGTCGGTCACGTCGCTGCCGACGAGGCCGCACGAGGTGCCGTCAGCGGAGAGCACGTCAGCGCCGGCGTTGTGCACGTACGGGTACCAGTCCCACCAGGCGAAGTCCGCCGCGGAGGTTCGGGCGGCCCACCCGTAGACATCGTCGGTGGTGAGAGCCTGGGCCGCCTCCAGCATCGACTCGTAGGAGTCGTCCCAGGTCTCCAGCACGCCCGCCTCCTCCAGCAACGTTTTGTTGATGAAGATGTTGTAGACCGCCCCGAGCACGGGAACACCCCAGGTGCCGCCCTGCTGTTCGGCAAGCTCCCAGGCGAACGACTCGATGGCGGCCCGTTCATCGGCCCACGCCGGGTCGTTCACCAGGCCGGTCATGTCATGCAGCAGGCCTTGCTCGGCGAACGAGGGGTAGATCAGGTTGTCCTGCCTGCCGGGTGACCGGCGGGCCACCTGTCAGAAGGGAACGGTGTGCTCGGGGTGCCGGGCGGCCAGCGCGGTGAGACAGTGGGTGCCGCGAGCGGACATCTGCCCGGTGAGGTCGGCGACGATCGGCGATGTCCGCAGGCGGGCTGGGAGTTCGTCGACGGCTCGGACGAACGCCGGGGGGATCAACCGGGCGAGACGTGCGGCGCGCTCGGGGCCGTCGTCGGCGTCGAGACCGGCGGCCCGGGCCGCGGCCCGCCAGGCGTCGGGGTTCTCGGCAGCCAGGATGCGCCGGTCGGACAGCGCCGACATGGCCATGGTGTGAGACCTGATGTAGTCGGGGTCATAGGGCATGTAGGACCAGATGTCATACAGCGGGGCGAGGCGTGCGACGCCGCGCGGACCGATGAGGAGGCTGTAGTTCTTGGCGTGCGCG
>JAPONU010000492.1 GCA_026713745.1 bacterium | reverse complement strand
TCGAAGTCCACCACGAGCGGGGCGTGGTCGGAGGGTTTGGTGCCCTTGCGGGCGTTGCGGTCCACGATGATGCCACCGGCCCGGCCCGCCAGGTCCTCGCTGGCCAGCACGTGGTCGATACGCATGCCCTGGCGCTTGTGGAAGCGGCCGGCCTGGTAGTCCCAGAACGTGTAGAGGCCGTCGACGCCCCGGTAGCGCTCACGGAACACGTCCACGAGGCCCCAGTCGCAGACCGCCTGCCAGGCGGTGCGCTCGGGTTCGGTGACATGGGTGGACTCGGCGAACACCTCGATGTCCCAGACGTCGCGGTCCTCGGGTGCCACGTTGAAGTCGCCCGCCACCACCACGTCGCCGGCGGGATCGCAGACCGCCTCCAGATGGGCACGCAGCCGGCCGAACCAGGCCAGCTTGTAGTGGTAGTGATCGTGGCCGACCTCCCGGCCGTTGGGCACATACACGCTGGCCAACCGCACCCCGCCGCAGGTTGCCCACACGACCCTGGCGTCGGGGTCCTCGCCGGCGCCGTCGGCGAACCCGGCCGCCACGTCCTCCAGGCCCACCCGGCTGCAGATCGCCACCCCGTTCCAGCGGCCCTCACCGTGGTGGGCACACTCGTAACCCAGCGACTCGAAGGCCAAGTGCGGGAAGTCCCCGGTGGCCAGCTTCGTCTCCTGCATGCACACCACGTCGGGCTCCACGGCGGCCAGCCACGGCTCCACCCGCTCCATGCGCGCCCGGAGCGAATTCACGTTCCAGGTGGCCAGGCGCACCAGCGCAGGCTACCGCGCGGCCCCCACCCCGGACCGCCCCGGTCCGGACTCACCGCAGACAACCGAGGGCGGGGGCGCCGGGGGCCGGCGCCGGATCGATTTCGCCAGACGATCCGCCGACGGACACCGGCGGCGCCGCCCGGACAGGCCCCGCCCGGACAGGCCCCGCCCGGACACGCACCACCAAGTCCGCCACCCGGAACTCCGACGAACAGCGCCGGGGCCGACTCGCAGGCCAAAGGAGCACTCTCGTAGACTCGCCTCGTGGCGTCAGAGCAGACCCCACCGTCTGCATTCCCGACGGGCCAGAATGCCTGGCTGATCGAGGAGATGTACGCCCGCTACCAGGCGGACCCCGACTCGGTGAGCGCCGGCTGGCGGGACTTCTTCGCCGACTACCGGTCGCACATCCCCGAAG
This sequence comes from bacterium, assembly GCA_026713745.1. GTDB lineage: Bacteria > Actinomycetota > Acidimicrobiia > Acidimicrobiales > CATQHL01 > VXNF01. Next base: position 1,666 of record JAPONU010000492.1, on the reverse strand, counting down.
CGGCGCCCGTGGAGGCCGAGCCCCCGGCGCCACCGGCAGGCCCCGCAGCGATCCCCAGCCGCAGCGACCTGGCTCCGGTCACCGAACCGCCCCCCGAGGGCGAGCCGCTGCGAGGCCCCGGCGCCCGCCTCGCCGCCAACATGGAGGCCAGCCTGGCGGTGCCGGTGGCCACCAGCTTCCGGGAGGTCCCGGCCAAACTGCTGGAAGTCAACCGCATGGTGATCAACGGCCATCTGGGCCGCACCCGGGGCGCCAGGGTCAGCTACACGCATCTGATCGCCTACGCCGTCGTGCGGGCGATCGCCGACCATGCCCCGGAGATGAACGCCTCGTTCAGCCACGGCGGCGACGGGGTGGCCCGGGTGGTGCACCACCCTCACGTGGGCCTGGGCCTGGCCGTCGACCACGAGCGCTCCGACGGCACCCGCACGCTGCTGGTTCCGTGCCTGCGCCACGCCGAGGAACTGGACTTCCGGGACTTCATCGAGGCCTACGACGAGCTGATCCGGCGCACCCGCGGCAACCGCCTCACCGCCGACGACTTCGCCGGCACCACCGTCACGCTCACCAACCCGGGGATGCTGGGCACCCGCTGGTCGGTGCCCCGGCTCATGGCCGGCCAGGGCCTCATCGTGGGCGTGGGAGCGATCGACTACCCGGCGGCGTTCCAGGGCGCCGACCCCCACACGCTGGCCGGCTGGGGGGTCTCCAAGGTGGCGGTGCTGTCGTCCACCTACGACCACCGCATCATCCAGGGCGCCCAGTCCGGCGACTTCCTGGCGACGGTCCACGAACTGCTGATCGGCGAGCACGGCTTCTACCACGACATCTTCAGGGACCTGGACGTGCCCTACAAGGAGGTGGAGTGGCGGCGGGACGTCATGGGGGCCGACAGCACCACGGCGATGGCCCTCAAGCAGTCGCAGGTGGACGCCCTCATCGCCGCCCACCGCGACCGCGGCCACCTCATCGCCGAGTTGGACCCGCTGGCGCTGAACGAGCCCGACCTGCACCAGGACCTCGACCCGGCCGGCCACGGGCTCACCATCTGGGACCTCGACAGGGAGTTCGAGGTGAACGAAGCCAACGGTCTGGCGGCAGCGGCCGGGGGCCGTGACCGCCTGCCGCTGCGGGAGATCCTGCGACTGCTGCGCAACGCCTACTGCCGGACCCTCGGCGTGGACTACACCCACATCCTGGATCCCGCCGAGAAGCGCTGGATCCGCGAGCACGTGGAGGGTCCCCAGCCGGAGCTGAGCCACGACGACAAGCTGCGCATCCTGGACCGCCTGAACGCTGCGGAGGCGCTGGAGCGGTTCCTGGGCACTCGCTACGTGGGCCAGAAGCGCTTCGGCCTCGAGGGCGCCGAGAGCGTCATCCCCACCATCGACGCCATCCTGAGCGAGGCCGCCGACGGCGGCATGCACTCGGCGATCATCGGCATGGCCCACCGCGGCCGCCTGAACGTGCTGGTCAACATCGTGGGCAAGTCCTACGGCCAGCTGTTCCGGGAGTTCGAGGGCGCCATCGACCCCGACGCCGTGCAGGGCTCCGGCGACGTGAAATACCACCTGGGGATGAGCGGCAAGTTCACCAGCGGTGCCGGGAACCCGCTGCGGGTGGACCTGGCCGCCAACCCGTCGCACCTGGAGGCCGTGGGCCCAGT
>JAPONU010000491.1 GCA_026713745.1 bacterium | reverse complement strand
GCCGCGGGCTACGCCAGGAGTCGCTGCATGACGGTGCAGTCGAGCCAGCGGCCGAATTTCCGGCCCACCTCACGCTCGGTGCCCACGAGTTCGAACCCGCACTCGGCGTGCAGGTCCACCGACGCCTGGTTCTCACCCGCGATGCGGGCGATCATGCTGTGGAACCCGTGCTCGGCGGCGAGGGTCACGAGGCGCTCCAGCAGTGCCCGGCCGATGCCCTCGCGCAGCCGGTCGCGCCGCACGAACACCGAGCTCTCGACACTGGTGTTGTAGGCGGGCCGCGGCCGGTAGGGCGAGAGCGAGGCGAATCCCACGACATCCCCGTCGCTGACGGCCACGATCACCGAGTGCGCCCCCGACCGCTCCGCCAGCCACTCCTGCTGCTCGGGGACCGTGCGCTCGCGCAGGTCGAAGACGGTGCGCTCCCGGGTCGCTTCGTGGTTGTAGATGGCCGCGATCGCCTCGGCGTCGCCGCGGTTCGCCAGACGGATCTCCATCGCCCGAGACGCTACCGCCCGCCAGGATCCTCAATCGGGCTCCCTAACCGTGGCCGCCCGACGTGTGACCACGGGGTTGGGGCGCAGGCGAGCCGTGTAGCATGTGGGCCGCTCGGCTCCCTTAGCTCAGTCGGCAGAGCGTTTCCATGGTAAGGAAAAGGTCGAGAGTTCGATTCTCTCAGGGAGCTCGCGGGCACGGTCCCGTACCGCCAAGCGGCGTAGCTCAGTTGGTAAGAGCGCTCGACTCATAATCGAGAGGTCGCCAGTTCGACTCTGGCCGCCGCTACTGCACGCCTGGGGTCGGCACTTCCCAAGCGAAGAGCGTCCGGCTTCCGGTGACCCCTAGGCGCGGCGATACGCTCCGCAGATGGTGACTTCTGTTCAGCTGGCCGATGATCTGGCGGGTCAGGTGCGGTCCCCGACCGTGGACGGCCTTCCAGACGGCTACGAGTACGGCGTGACCCGCTACGCCGATGTGATCCTCCAGCGAGCATTTCCCGGTCGATTCGAGGATCTCAGGAAGGCTCTGGATGCCTTCGCGCCGACCTTAGACGAACTGCGTGCCGGTGGCGGTGGACGCACCGAGTTCGTGCGGCGATTCGATGAGTCCCTTGCCAGAATGCGCGAAGAGGGAGAGAGGGTCTGGGGGAAGCAGAACATCACGGTCCAGAAGGACATCGGTCTTGACGGTGACACGGAGCCCGTTTCCAGAGTGCGCGGCCACGAGATCGACATGTTCGGGTTCGGATCACTCGCCCAGCCGCTCCCGGGTGTTGCCATCGAGATGGAGTGGAACAACAAGGATCCCTTCTTCGATCGGGACCTGATCAACTTTCAGGCGTTGCACCGTGAGGGCGCGATCGCGGTGGGCGTCATCGTCACGAGGGGCCCCGACTTCCAAGCCCTCGTCTCCGGTGTGATCCGGAGCAAGGACGGCGGCTACAAGTACGGAGCGTCTTCGACGCACTGGGAGAAGCTCGTTCCGAGAGTCAACCTCGGTGGCGGCGGCGAGTGTCCGCTCCTGCTGATCGGCATCCAGCCGGAGCGCATCGACGGGATCGAGCCAGTACTCGAGGTGCGGGGTCTGCTTGACCAGGCGGACCAGATGATCGCTCCGGGCACATGGAGAAGCCAGTTCGAGTCATACGACGAGGCCCGCTCGGCGGCCCGGTCCCTGCGGGAGACGGCGCTGGCACTTCTGCCGCCTGTGTCCGGGTAATCGGCTCGTGTCCGTGCCGCCGCTCAGCGGTAGGCAGGGTGCTGCTTGCCGCGGGGGACGACCTCGTCGTCAGCTTCGAGCCCCCAGGATGTCCAGCCCGTTCGGGAGTACCGGGCGAAGAGTTCCAGATACGGACCGGGTGAGCAACTCTCGATAATGCCGTATTGCTCGTCCGGCTTGCGCGAGTGCTCGCGTTTGCGGGTCTCGATCATGTTCACCTGTCGCCGGCCCGGTGCCAGTGTGCGCATGTTGCCCTTGACGCCGAACAGGATCAGTTCGGTCACGTTGCGGAAGTAGAATCCGACCCCCCGGCCGTCGGGTCCGCCGTCCTTGCGTCTCTTTGCCCAGACAACGTTGGACTTGTAGGTGAACCCCCAGGACGCCATCACAGCGAGCGCGTCGGCGATGAGGGCGTTAGGTGTCCACAGGTACAGGTGGGCATCCGGGGTGGTGATCTCGCTGATCGGCAGGGAGCGGATCGCGGCTGTCGTCATCGTCTCGTAGCGGGAGAGCCGTCGGTGTTCCGGGGCAACTTTCCCCGTGCGATTCTGGAATCGCCACGGAGGGTCGGCCAGGAGGGTCGAGAATGGCCCTCCCTCTATCTGTCGCAACTCCGTAGCGGCTGAGGCGACGCCGGCGGCGCTCTCGACTGCGGCGGCTCGTCCGTTCTTGGACTTCGGGACAAGGCGCAACTCGCACCCCAGCACTTCGGCGAGACCCGCGAGCGTCGACACTTGGGGGTTGTGACCGTTGCCGGAGAGCAAGCGTCGAACAGCGGCGGGTTGCGTCCCGGCGACGCGTGCCAACTCCGTCTTGCTCAGGCCGGCCCGGCGACGGGCGTTATCAAGTTCGTCGATCAGGGTTCGGACTTCCATGGTCTCGACCGAGTGTAACATTGAAGTTACGGGCTGTCGAGTATTTCCGGACCGTGACGGCACGTCGGGAACTCCGTTCCCGTCGGTGTCGGCGAACAGGGTGGCGTCGGTCATCGGTCTCTCCCCCGGGGCGTGCGGTGATACGGGTTGTCCGTCGGCGGGGCCGACAAGCCGGTTCGGGGCAGACCGAGCGCCGCTGCAGTGCGGATCGGTGACCGGGATGCCCCTATCCCATCACTCCCCTGTGACAACGATCACGCCGGTTCGACATCCGTGAGGCTTCGTCGTGGCCGGCGACTTCGGCGGGCGATTCAGGGGGAGCTCCGCGACTTTGGCCCGACAATCCAGCGGCGTAGCTCAGTTGGTAAGAGCGCTCGACTCATAATCGAGAGGTCGCCAGTTCGACTCTGGCCGCCGCTACTGCACGCCTGGGGCCGGCCGATGCGTTCCCGCCGTGGGGATGGCCCGGTCGGCTGGGTATCCTGACCTGTCCTGCACCGCCTGGGCCGAATCCGAGGGCAGTAGCTCAACTGGGAGAGCACCGGTCTCCAAAACCGGCGGTTGGGGGTTCGAGTCCCTCCTGCCCTGCCATGGAAATGAACAGACAGTTTCGCCGTATGGCCCGCAAGCAGGGGGCCATCGACGAGGAGGGCGCGCCCGTAGCCGAGCGGCGCCAGCAGGCCGCGCCGCGTCGCGAGCGGGCCTCGCCGGCGCAGTTCATGCGCGAGGTTCGCGCCGAGTTGCGCAAGGTCTCTTGGCCGACCCGCCCCGAGGTCGTCAACTACTCCATCGTCACCCTTGTCGTCGTGGTCATCCTCACGGCTGTGATCGGTGCCCTGGACTACGGCTTCGGCGAGGCGATCCTGAAACTCTTCGAGCGATGAGTGGTTCCGTGAGTGAGCAATCCCCCCCAGTCGATACAGATCTGCCCGGTGGCACACCGCAGCAGGTGACCGCGCCGCCCGTCGAGGCGGTACTGCCTTCGGGCCCCCTCGTGGATGTCACCGGAGCGCCCGGCGAGGAGCAGTACTACGACGTGCTGAGCGAGGACGACCTCCACGCCACGGCCGAAGCGGCTGCGGGGGCCTCCGCCGGCGAGGACATCGTCGAGCCCCCCGACGAGGACCGCCCATCGCGCCGTCCTGGCCGCTGGTACGTCGTGCACACCCAGTCGGGGTACGAGAAGAAGGCCAAGCAGGATCTCGAGGCGCGGGTCCGCAGCCTCGATGCCACCGACCTCATCTACGAGGCCCAGATCCCCACAGAGGACGTCGTGGAGTTCAAGGGCGGGAAAAAGGTGGTCGTCCCGAAGAAGGTCTTCCCCGGCTACCTGCTGGTGCGCTGCCGGCTCACCGACAAAGCCTTCCAGGTCATCAAGGAGACCCCGTCGATCACCGGCTTCGTGGGGCACGGGCCGAAGCCCACCCCGCTGGGCCGGCGCGACGTGGAGACGTTCCTGGAGTCCAGGACAACCGGCGACGAGGCCGCCAAGCGCGGTCGTCCCCGCCTGCAGTTCGAGGCCGGAGAGACGGTGCGGGTGCGCGAGGGGCCGTTCGCGGAGTTGTCGGGCGAGATCATCGACATCAACGCCGAGCAGTTGAAGGTCAAGGTGCTGGTCAACATCTTTGGCCGCGAGACCCCCGTCGAGCTGGAATTCTCCCAGGTCGCCAAGCTCTAGCCGCCGCAACCACCGACAGGAGAGCCGATCATGGCGAAAAAGGTCCTAGTAGTCGTCAAGATCAATATCGAGGCCGGCAAGGCCTCCCCGGCGCCGCCGGTGGGAACCGCGCTCGGTCCCCACGGCATCGCCATCATGGACTTCTGCCGGCAGTACAACGACCGCACCGCCGATCAGGCCGGCCAGGTCGTCCCCGTGGAGATCACGATCTACGAGGACCGGTCCTTCGGCTTCATCCTCAAGACCCCCCCGACGTCGTTCCTCGTCCGCGAGGCGGCAGGCGTGGAGAAGGGTGCCGGCGAGGTGGGGCGGGAGTTCGTCGGCTCGATCACCGATGCGCAGGTGGCCTCCATCGCCGAGATCAAGATGCCCGACCTGAACACCGACGACATCGACATGGCCAAGCGCCAGGTCGCCGGCACTGCCCGCAGCATGGGCGTGCGGGTGGTCCGCTAGCGCCGCCACTCCACGGGCGCGGCGCGTTGGCCGCCGCCCCCGAAGACCTCACAAGACCACAGCCCGCAACGGCGTCAGGGCCGGGGAACGTCCAAGGGCCGGAGGAGAAGCATGAACAACGGAAAGCGCTACAGCGATGCCGCTCGCCGCTACGACCGGCAGCGTGTGCACGATGCCGTCGAGGGGCTCGGCGTGGTGAAGGGGCTGCCGTCAGCCGGATTCGACGAGACCGTGGACATGGCTGTCGGCCTGGGGGTCGACCCCCGCCGGTCCGAGCAGATGCTGCGCGGGACCGTCTCGCTGCCATCGGGCACCGGCAAGCAGGTGCGTGTGGCCGTCTTCGCCGCCGGTGAGGCGGCGATCGCCGCCCGCGACGCCGGGGCCGACCACGTGGGCGACAACGACCTCGTCGAGGAGATCAGCGGGGGCATGATGGACTTCGACGTGGCCATCGCCACGCCGGACATGATGCCGCTCGTCGGCCGGCTCGGGCGCACGCTCGGGCCCCGCGGGCTGATGCCCAACCCGAAGAGCGGCACCGTGACCACCGATGTGGCCAAGGCCGTCGCCGACTTCAAGGGCGGGCGTGTGGGTTACCGCACCGACCGCCAGGGCAACGTGCACGTCCCGATCGGGAAGGTGAGTTTCAGCACCGAGGCGCTCATGGACAACCTGCGCACGGTGATGGAGGAGTTGAACCGGGTGCGGCCCCCGGCCGCCAAGGGTCGCTACGTCCACAAGGTGACGATCAGTTCCACGATGGGACCGCCGGTCAAGATCGACCCCGGGAGCATCTGAGCCGCCCCTACCCTTGCGGCGCGCAGTGGAGGTGGTTTGACCTCCCGCTAGCCTGCGAGGCCCGACAACCGAATGCTCGCTGAAGATCTCCGGTGCCCCTAGGAGCTGAAAGGGCACGGCAGCGCCCCGCTGCCGCCCGCCTGATGAGGTGACGCCCCAATCCCCCGGCGCCGCGCGATCTTCTGCGGCGCCGTTGCCGTTTCCGGCGGGTTCGCGCCGGCCGGCCTGCACCGAATCCCGAACCGATCCGGAGACCACCGTGTCCGAGTCATCGAGTGAACACTCCCGCCCGCCCCGCCCGGACAAGGTGGCCGTCGTCGCAGAGATCCGCGAACGCCTGGCCGCCGCCCAGGGTGCGGTGCTGACCGAGTACCGCGGTCTCGACACAGCGGCGATGGCCGCGCTGCGGCACTCGCTCGCGCCGTTCGGCGGCAGCTACAAGGTGTACAAGAACACCCTGATCCGCCTGGCGACACGCGAACTCGGGATCGACTGCGACCACCTGCTGGTGGGCCCCACGGCGGTGGCGTTCGTGGAGACCCTCGAGGACGGGCGCCCCGGCGACGCCGCGGCAGTGGCGAAAGCCCTGTTCGACTTCCAGCGCACCGAGAAGAGTCTGGTCGTCAAGGGGGGTCTCCTGGGTACCGACCCGGTCGGACCCGAGGCGGTGGAGCACCTGTCCAAGCTGCCTCCTGCCGAGCAACTGCAGGCCGAACTGGCGGGAGCGCTGGCAAGTCCGATGCAGAAGATGGCGCGGCTGCTCGGCGCGCCACTCCAGGAGTTCGCGGGCCTGGCGGCCGCGCCGGCCCGCAATTTCGCCGGCCTGCTCCGGGCCCTGATCGACGAGCGCTCCGCGAACTGAGAGCGCCCGCCGGCACGTAACGCCCGCCGGCACGTAACGCCCGCCGACCCAGCCGGCGGGACAAGGCAATCACACCGAGACAAGAACAAGGAGAAACACCATGTCCAAGGTCGACGAAGTTCTCGACACCATCAGCGCCATGACGGTGCTGGAGCTGAGCGAACTCCTCAAGGATTTCGAGGAGCGTTTCGGCGTCACCGCGGCAGCTCCCGTGGCGGCGATGCCCATGGCGGTACCCGCCGCTGCCGAGGCCGCCGAGGAAGAAGAGGAGCAGACTGCCTTCGACGTCGTCCTTTCCGAGGTCGGCGACAAGAAGATCCAGGTCATCAAGGAGGTGCGCTCGCTCACCAGCCTGGGGCTGAAGGAGGCCAAGGAGTTGGTCGACACCGCACCCCAGCCGGTGCTGCAGGGCGTGCCGCGCGAGGAGGCCGACGGAGCCGCCGCAGCCCTCGAGGCCGCCGGCGCCGTCATCAAGATCTCCTAACCCCCGTTGCCGGACGCTGCGGCGGTGTCCGGCAATTTGAACGCCTTCGAGGTTGCGGCCGCGGGCGGCGGACAGTAGGGTGATTTCCCCGTGTCGCCGTTCTCCGCATAGGCATTCCCGGTTTCCGCTGTCGGGAGTTCGGGTCCTGAACCTCGTGGCTCCGTCGCGCGCCCCCAAGTCGGTCATGTGCTTCCCCAGGAGTGAGATGTGGCATCTCCAGCTGTCGCTCGTCAGCGTTACTCGTTCGGCAATCTCGAGGAGGTTCTCGAACTTCCCGACCTGATTGCGATCCAACGTGATTCCTTCGACTGGTTCCTCAAGAAGGGTCTGGCGGAGGTCTTCGCGGACATAAGTCCGATCAAGGACTACTCCGAGAACCTGCTCCTGGAGTTCGAATTCGATCCCGATGACGACTTCCTCCTCATGGAGCCCAAGTTCTCCGTGGAGGAGTGCAAAGAGAAGGACATGACCTACAGCGCACCCGTTTTCGTGCGGGCGCGCTTCCTGAACCGCCACACCGGCGAGATCAAGGAGCAGGTGGTCTTCATGGGGGACTTCCCCAAGATGACCCCCAAGGGCACCTTCATCATCAACGGCACCGAGCGAGTGGTGGTGTCGCAACTCGTGCGGTCGCCCGGCGTCATCTTCCAGCCCGGCGAGCGCTACCGGCTGCGGAACATGTCCAAGCACCAGTTGGTGACCGGCACGATCCATCCCTACCGCGGGGAGTGGATCGAGTTCGACGTCGAGCACCGGCCGGGCAGGGACGTCAGCGCCGGCGTGCGGGTGGCGCGCAAGCGTCGCCTCAGCCTGTTCACGTTCCTGACGGCGCTGGGCTTCGGTGACGAGGAGGCCTATCCCGGGTTCTTCGACCGCTTCGTGGGCTACTTCGACTTCCTCGCCCCGCAGTGGGAGAACGAGAAGAGCAACGAGATGTCGCGGGACGCCGCGCTCATCGAGATCTACAAGCGCGTGCGGCCCGGTGACCAGCCGAGCGCCGAGGCGGCCCGCGCCTACTTCGCCGGCGCGTACTTCGATCCGCGCCGCTACGACCTCTCGCGGGTGGGGCGCTACAAGCTGAACCGCAAGCTCGGCAAGGAGATCGAGCGCATCAGGGAGATCTTCGGCATCGACCTCGAGGCCCCTGAGTCCGACGAGCCGACTCTGAAGCCGGCCGAGTTGCTGGCCACGGCGACGTATTTGCTGCACCTGGTGCGCTACGAGCAGGGCTACCGGCTGGACGACCAGGATCACTTCGCCAACCGCCGCATCCGCTCGGTGGGCGAGTTGATCCAGAACCAGGTGCGGATCGGCCTGTCGCGCATGGAGCGGGTCGTGCGGGAGCGCATGACGACCCAGGACATGGAGGCCATCACTCCCGAGACGCTCATCAACATCCGCCCGGTCGTGGCCGCCATCAAGGAGTTCTTCGGCACCAGCCAGCTCAGCCAGTTCATGGACCAGGTGAACCCCCTGTCGGGGCTGACACACCGCCGCCGGCTGTCGGCACTGGGTCCCGGCGGCCTGTCACGGGAGCGCGCCGGCTTCGAGGTGCGCGACGTGCACTTCAGCCACTACGGCCGGATGTGCCCCATCGAGACGCCCGAAGGCCCCAACATCGGCCTGATCGGGGCGCTCGCCACCTACGGGCGGATCAACGAGCACGGCTTCATCGAGACGCCGTACCGCGTCGTGCGCGAGAGCCAGGTGACCAGCGAGGTGGAGTACCTCACCGCCGATGAGGAGGAGGAGTACGTGGTGGCGCAGGCCAACGCGCCGCTGAACCCCGACGGCACCTTCCGCAACCCGCGCGTGCTGGCGAGGCGCTCACCGCAGGCGGCCTCGCTGGAGGACCTCAAGCTGCAGCTCGAGGAGGAGCACTTCTTCGGCGCCACGACCGAGATCGTCTTCGCTCCGCCGAGTGACATCGAGCGGATGGACGTGTCGCCCAAGCAGATCGTCTCGGTGGCGACCGCGCTCATCCCGTTCGTGGAGCACGACGACGCCAACCGGGCGCTCATGGGCGCCAACATGCAGCGCCAGGCCGTGCCCCTGCAGCGAGCCGAAGCTCCCTACATCGGCACGGGCATCGAAGCCAGGGCGGCACGCGATGCGGCCGACGTGATCCTGGCCCTCGACGACGGTGAGGTGATCGACCTCGACGGCCGGGCCATCACGATGCGCTACGACTCCCTGGGCCACGTGGTGCACCCCTTGGCTCGCTTCGCGCGTTCCAACCAGGACACCTGCATCCGCCAGCACGCCCTCGTGCGCGCCGGCGACCGGGTCGTCGAGGGCTCGCTCCTGGCCGACGGGCCCTCCTCGGACCACGGCGAGTTGGCGCTGGGCAAGAACGTCCTCGTGGCGTACATGTCCTGGGAGGGGTACAACTTCGAGGACGCCATCATCGTCAGCGACCGGCTGGTGCGCGACGACGTGTTGACGTCCATCCACATCCACGAGCACGAGATCGACGCCCGCGAGACCAAGCTCGGGGCCGAGGAGATCACCCGGGACATCCCCAACCTCTCCGACGAGGTGCTCGTCGACCTCGACGACGACGGCCTGGTGCGCGTCGGCGCCGAGGTGGGCCCCGGCGACATCCTGGTGGGCAAGGTCACGCCGAAGGGCGAGACCGAACTGACCCCCGAGGAGCGCCTGCTGCGCGCCATCTTCGGCGAGAAGGCGCGCGAGGTGCGCGACACCTCGCTGAAGGTCCCCCACGGCGACGCCGGCAAGGTGATCGACGTGAAGGTCTTCCGCCGCGAGGAAGACCACGAGCTGCCGCCGGGCGTGAACGAGTTGGTCCGCGTCCACGTGGCGCAGAAGCGCAAGATCAGCGTCGGCGACAAGCTGGCGGGCCGCCACGGCAACAAGGGCGTGATCGCCAAGATCCTGCCCGTCGAGGACATGCCCTTCATGGCCGACGGAACGCCGGTCGACATCATCCTGAACCCCCTCGGCGTGCCCTCGCGGATGAACGTCGGCCAGGTCCTGGAGGCGCACCTCGGCTACGTGGCGCGCTGGGGATGGCAGCTGAACGGCGAGGCGGTCGGCGACGAGCCGGTGCGAGGCACCGAGGCCAAGACCCGCACCAACACGCCGCCCTCGGTGTTCATCGAGACACCGGTCTTCGACGGTGCTCGCTGGGATGACGCCCCGACGGTCGGCCCGACCGGCGACAGGCCGTCCATCAGCACGCTGCTGGAGAACATGCGCCCGGAGTCCCCCGACGGGGATCGTCTCGTCGGCACCGACGGCAAGGCCGTCCTCTACAACGGCCGCACGGGCGAACCCTTCGACCAGCGGGTCACCGTGGGCTTCGCCTACATCCTCAAGCTCGCCCACCTGGTGGACGACAAGATCCATGCGCGTTCCACCGGCCCGTACTCGATGATCACCCAGCAGCCCCTGGGCGGGAAGGCCCAGTTCGGAGGCCAGCGGTTCGGCGAGATGGAGGTGTGGGCGCTCGAGGCTTACGGCGCCGCCTACTGCCTGCAGGAGCTGCTGACCGTCAAGTCCGATGACGTGCTGGGCCGCGTGAAGGTCTACGAGGCCATCGTCAAGGGCTCCAACATGCCCGACCCCGGCATCCCGGAGAGCTTCAAGGTGCTCATCAAGGAGATGCAGGCCCTGTGCATGGAGGTGGAGGTCTACTCCAGCGCCGGCGAGGAGATCGAGATCAAGGAAATCGACGAGGACATCTACTGGACCACCGAGGAACTGGGCATCGACATCTCGCGCCCGGAGCGGGGGTCCGACGAGGAGGATGCCCGCCGCGAGGCCGAGCGCCGTGCGCGCGAACTCGGCGGCGACCGACCGGCCTACGCCGGCAGGAGGGAGAACTAGGGATGGAACAGAATCGCCGGAACACCTCCAGCGCCCTCGACGTCAACGAGTTCGGGCGTCTCCGAATCGGTCTGGCCACCGCGGACTCCATCCGCACCTGGTCCAACGGTGAGGTCAAGAAGCCCGAGACCATCAACTACCGCACCCTGAAGCCGGAGAAGGACGGGCTCTTCTGCGAGAAGATCTTCGGTCCCCAGAAGGACTGGGAGTGCACGTGCGGGAAGTACAAGCGCATCCGGTTCCGCGGCATCATCTGCGAGCGCTGCGGTGTGGAGGTGACCCGCACCAAGGTGCGCCGCGAGCGCATGGGCCACATCGAGCTCGCCGCGCCGGTCGTGCACATCTGGTACCTGCGCGGGACGCGCTCCTGGCTGGCGTACCTCCTCACGGGCACCGAGCCCCGCGAGGAGGTCAAGGCCAAGCAGCTCGAGAAGGTCGTCTACTTCGCCGCCCATCTGGTGGTGAGCGTCGACGCCGAGCGTCGCGACGTCGACCTGCCCGAACTCGAGCGGGACATGCACGAGGAACTGCGCATCGTCAGCACCGAGTTCGACGAGCGTCGCGATGCGATCCAGCGGGCGCTGGAGGAGGAACTCACCGAACTCGAGGACAGCGGCGGAACCGGTGCGGACATCCGCAACCGCCGGGCCGCCGCCGAGCGCGAGCTCGAGGAGCTGCAGGAACTCCGGATCGAGGAACTCGAGAAGATCCGCAACGCCTTCGACGCCTTCAGGAGCCTGCACCCCCGGCAGATCATCGAGGACGAGGAACTCTGGAGCGAGCTCGCGTACCGCTACCAGGACTACTTCGAAGGCGGGATGGGTGCGGACGCGATCGCCCGGCTCATCGACGGGTCCGACTTCGACTCCCAGGAAGAGGAGTTGCGCCTGATGGTGGCGCCTCCCGAGGGCACCAAGCCGCTGTCGGCGCAGCGCAAGCACAAGGCGATCCGCCGCCTGCGGATCGTGAGCGCCTTCAACACCCGCGACGAGCACGGGCGCCGCATCAACGACCCCCGGGCGATGATCCTGGACGTGGTCCCGGTGATCCCGCCGGACCTGCGTCCCATGGTGCAGCTCGACGGCGGCCGCTTCGCCACCTCAGACCTCAACGACCTCTACCGGCGCGTCATCAACCGCAACAACCGCCTCAAGCGGCTGCTGGACCTCGGTGCACCGGAGATCATCGTCAACAACGAGCGGCGGATGTTGCAGGAGGCGGTGGATGCCCTCTTCGACAACGGCCGCCGGGGCCGTCCGGTCACCGGACCGGGCAACCGGCCGCTCAAGTCGCTCTCGGACATGCTGAAGGGCAAGCAGGGGCGGTTCCGGCAGAACCTGCTGGGCAAGCGCGTGGACTACTCGGGCCGTTCGGTGATCGTCGTGGGTCCCACGCTCAAGTTCCACCAGTGCGGCCTGCCGCGCCTCATGGCCCTCGAGTTGTTCAAGCCCTTCGTGATGAAGAATCTCGTGGAGCAGGAGCTGGCGCCCAACATCAAGTCCGCCAAGCGCATGGTCGAGCGCCGCCGCTCCGCGGTCTGGAGCGTCCTGGAGGAGGTCATCAAGGAGCACCCCGTGCTGCTGAACCGGGCGCCCACGCTGCACCGGCTCGGCATCCAGGCGTTCGAAGCGGTGCTGGTGGGCGGCAAGGCCATCCAGATCCACCCGCTGGTCTGCGCCGCCTTCAACGCCGACTTCGACGGCGACCAGATGGCCGTGCACCTGCCGCTGTCCGCGGAGGCGCAGGCCGAGGCCCGCGTGCTCATGCTGTCGGCCAACAACGTCCTGTCGCCGGCGCACGGCTCGCCGCTCGTGACGCCCACCCAGGACATGATCATCGGTACGTACTACCTCACCCTCCTGAACCCCGAGGGACGTGGTGCGGGACGCGTCTTCCGCAACCCCGACGAGGTCATCTTCGCCTACGAGGCCGGCCAGGTGGAGCTGCACGCGCCGATCGAGTACCGCGTCCCCGAGTTGGTGCGGCCCGCGCCCGAAGGTGAGGGCGACGGCGCGGCCGCCGGAGGCGACGGCGCGGCCGCCGGAGGTGGCAAGGCCACCTACGAGCCCACCACGGTCGGGCGGATCCTGCTGAACCAGCAACTGCCCGAGAACTTCGGCTTCATCAACGAGGAACTGAGGCGGCCGTCCGTGGGCCAGGTCGTCGAGCACCTCGCTCGCAACTACCCCAAAGCGGAAGTGGCGCGCAGTCTCGACGGACTGAAGGACCTGTGCTTCCAGTTCGCCACGCAGTCCGGGCTCACGATCTCCCTGGATGACATCAAGGTGCCGGCCGACAAGCCGAAGATCCTCGAACGCCGGGAGCGGCAGGCTCAAACCACCGAGAGCCAGTTCCGCCGCGGAATCATCTCCGACGGCGAGCGGCGCCAGAAGGAGATCGAGACCTGGCTGGAGGCCACCCAGGAAGTGCAGGACGAGATGGTCGACGCCCTTGCCGGCGAGGGCCTCAACCCCCTCAACATGATGGTGGACTCCGGAGCCCGCGGGAACATGATGCAGCTGCGCCAGATCGCCGGCATGCGCGGCGTGGTCGCCAACCCGCGCGGCGACATGATCTCCCGGCCGATCAAGTCAAACTTCCGTGAAGGACTGTCGGTGCTGGAGTACTTCATCTCCACGCCGGGTGCACGCAAGGGCCTCGTGGACACGGCCCTGCGCACCGCCGACTCCGGCTACCTGACGCGGCGCCTCGTGGACGTGGCGCAGGAACTCATCATCAACGACGAGGATCCGTTCGAGAACAACGAGCCGGTGCCGGGCATCTACGTTGACCTTGAGGCCGGTGACCGTCCGCTGGAGGTGCGCCTGCTGGGTCGGATCCTGGCCGACGTCGCCACGCTCGACGACGGGACGGAGATCGCGGCCGGCGAGATGGTGACGCGCCAACTCATGGAGCGCCTCGCGGCCGATCCGGGCCTGACTCGGGTGCGCGTCCTGTCTCCGCTGACCGACAACTCGCTCCAGGGGATCTCCGCCAAGTCCTACGGCATGTCGCTCGCCACCGGAGGCATCATCGAGACGGGTGAGGCCGTGGGCGTGATCGCGGCCCAGTCCATCGGTGAGCCCGGCACGCAGCTCACGATGCGGACCTTCCACACAGGTGGCGCCATGGAATTGGGCCGGTCGGTGAGTGACATCGCCCGCGGCCTGCCCCGCGTCGTGGAGCTGTTCGAGGCTCGGACCCCCAAGGGCAAGGCCACTCTGGCGAGGAGTTCAGGTGTCCTCCGGGTGGACGAACCGGACGGGCAGCAGCAGCGACTGCGAGTGGTCGCGCCCGACGGCACCGAGGAGAAGCACGTCGCCGTTGTGGGGGCGCGACTGGAGTTCGCCGACGGCGACGAGGTGGACGCCGGGGACGTGCTCGTGGAGGGCAACGTGGACCCGAAGGAGCTGCTGGAGATCAAGGGCCTGCGCGCCGTGCAGCAGTACCTCACCGACGAGGTCCAGGCCGTCTACCGCGAGCAGGGCGTGTCGATCCACGACAAGCACATCGAGTTGATCGTGCGCCAGATGACCCGGCGCGTGCTGGTGCAGGAGTCCGGCGATTCGGACTTCCTGCCCGGCGAGCGGGTCGACGCCCGCCGCTACCGGGACGCCAACCGGCAGCTCATCACCGAGGAGAAGCGCCCCGCGCAGGGACGTCCCGAACTCATGGGAATCACGAAGGCCTCTCTGGCGACCGATTCGTGGCTCTCCGCCGCCTCCTTCCAGACGACGACCCAGGTGCTCACCGAGTCCGCCATCGAGTCGCGCAGCGACGATCTGAGCGGGCTGAAGGAGAACATCATGATCGGCAAGCTGATCCCGGCGGGCACCGGGATCGCCAAGTACCGCAACGTCCGGCCGCATGCCCCCGAGTACGTGCCGATGGAGGTCTACTCCGAGGAATACGACGAGTTCGCGGAGGGTTACGCGGACGTCTTCGGCGTGGCGCCCGAGACGCCCGAAGCACCGGAGCCTGCCGAGACAGCGGAACTCGCGGCCGAGACTGCGGGGTTGTGAAGACCGTCGCCCGCTCGTAGTCTGAAATCTCGGCTTCGGCCTGTCCCCCCGGACGCGCTCGCCGAAAAATACGCTGCGCAAGGCGCGTGGTCGAGCCCGGGGCGGCCCACTGTGAGTGGACCGTGACATGGCCCGTCCGGCGCTGCGGCCCCGCCCGGTGCATACCTTCAGCCACCACCCGCCACCGTCGATGACCAGCAATCCAGGAGTCCTTCGCAACCGTGCCCACCATCCAGCAACTCGTGCGCAAAGGACGCGGGACGAAACCCCGCAAGGACAGCACTCCGGCTCTGAAGGGCGCGCCCCAGCGGCGGGGGGTGTGCACGCGGGTCTACACGACGACCCCCAAGAAGCCCAACTCCGCGCTGCGGAAGGTGGCGCGCGTGCGGCTCACGAGCGGCATCGAGGTGACGGCCTACATCCCCGGTGAGGGGCACAACCTGCAGGAACACTCGATCGTGCTGGTGCGCGGCGGCCGTGTGAAGGACATCCCCGGTGTTCGCTACAAGGTCATCCGCGGGGCCCTCGACTCCAGCGGTGTGGATGAGCGTCGGCAGGCCCGCAGCCGCTACGGCGCCAAGAAGGACTGACGACATGCCCCGCCGAGGTCCACCCCAAAGACGCGAGCTTCCGCCCGATCCGGTCTACGACTCGGTCCTGGTCACGCAGTTCGTCAACAAGGTGCTCCAGCG
>JAPONU010000490.1 GCA_026713745.1 bacterium | reverse complement strand
GCCCGGCCCAGCCTCACCATGTCGGCGTCGGCGAGGTGGCCGATGCGTTCGCCGG
Organism: bacterium; assembly: GCA_026713745.1. Taxonomy (GTDB): domain Bacteria; phylum Actinomycetota; class Acidimicrobiia; order Acidimicrobiales; family CATQHL01; genus VXNF01. The sequence goes on along the minus strand of JAPONU010000490.1, from coordinate 2,054 downwards.
CCTTGACCCTCGGCATGGTGGTGATCTTGTCGACCATCAGGCTGCACGGTTCGCGCAGCCCGTTCTGCGCGTCGGGATCGACCGGCAGCCGGATGAGGGGCGCCTCGGTGGGGTCGGTCGTGAAGGCGCACACTGTCACGGAGTTCGTGGCGTCGAATCGGTCGTCCTGGATGATCACGACCGGCCGGGGTTTTCCCGCGTAACCGCTACCGGCCGCCGCGGTCCGGATCTCTCCGCGCCTCATGCGTCGTCGAGGCCGAGCGCGTCGATGAACGCCTGGTCGTCGCCGGCGTGAGCGACGGCGGCGACGGCGGCGGACTGCCTGTGTGCCTCGGCTGAGAAATCCGGGGCGCGCACGTCGGTGACCCAAATCTGAATCGGCCGCATGCCCTGCTCCTGCATCTTCTGGCGGTAGCGGCGGACCCGCCCCGCAGACGACGTGTGCTTCTCTGGCGTTGCCATGGACCAGATGTTACATGTAACGAGACCGATCGGTGACCTTGGTTGGCGCCTCTCTCGTTACGATCCTCGCCGGTGGATGAGGTGGACACTGTCGAGCGTGCCCGACAGCGACCGCCTCACGTCGCCTGCGGCGCCCCGGTGTACCCCGCCGAGCCCGCCGGTGGAGAAGACATCGATCCCGCAGGCGTCGGCGATCAACATGGTGGCGCTGACGGTGGTTCCACCGGTCCGGCGGCGGGCAATCACCGCGGACAGGTTCGCCCGTGTCGCCTTGACCGTGTCCCGGGCTCTCGCGAGTTCGTCCACCTCGTCGCCGGAGAGCCCGACGATCAGGTGTCCGTCGGAGACGGCGATGGTGGCGGCAACGGCGCCGCCGGCCCGGATGCGACCTGCCGCGTCTTCTCGGCGATCTCGGTTGGCGAGAAGATGTCGATGGGGAACAGATGGCCCGCCTCGTTGTACCGACGAATCTGGGTGGGCGTCAGAGTCAACGGTTCCTCGACACCCAGCGGGATGAACCGCAGGTCACGATCGAGGTCGGGAAAGGCGTTGGTTCGTTGCGTCATGTCCCCAATCCGACAGGCGAGAGGGATCCCGCGAGCTAGCCGCCGGCGCTACCTGGAGTGCCGACTCTGCAGGTGCGGTGGCGCTTGCTTGCGGCTACGGCTACTTCGGTTGCATAGCGACTCCGCCGGCTGTCGGGCGCGCCTCGGAGGTTGGGTTCTCGTTGGGCAAGTAATGGACGAAGATGGTCTTGATCTGGCTTGCCGCGACAATCACCGCGTCCGCGTCCACATCGGTCAGTTCGTCGCCCGAAAGGGTGCGCATCTCCACTGGGGCCGCAAGTTGAAGGCTGCGGTCGTCGGTCTCTTCGATTTGTGAGTTGAATTCGCGGAGGGGCCCGTAGAGGAGCGTGCCATCGGTGAGACGAAGGGTGAGGTAGACCCTTCGATCTGGATGCCTAAGGAATGCTGCCCCCCAGCCCGATTCCTGGGCGATTCGGGTTCGCCGCCGCTGTGAGATCTTCGAGTAGATCCATGGACCTGGCTGTCGCTCCACGCCGGCCAGTAGTCGTTCGCTCCATGTGGTGAGGATCGCCACGGCCGCAGCGACCGAAACTGACGCCAGAAGGAGTCCTGCTCCCCAGGCCACAATCTCGAGATAGTTCCCGCGGAAGTAGGCGCTTGGTTCTCGAATGAACTCTCCGACATCAGGAGTGAGTCTTGGCCGAAGTGAACGGAACAAGCCGAAGACGCCGAGTACGACGCTGTTGGTCAGGAGACTGACGGAGACGATTCTCCCCGTCTCGCGCAGCGCAGAGTATTGCCGCCGAGGGAGTCGAGTCTCGGTTATCGCGAGGTAAACAAAGCCAGGAGTTAGAAGGGTGACGAAGAGGAGAAGGCCTCCGACCGTTGTCGGCATCAGGCGTACCGACGCATCTCAGACTGCCTGGCTGGCTAGTCCTTCGGGGGAGGCTTCGGCTTCATCTCGCTCTTGGGTACCGACGGCGCATTCGGCGGGGACTGCTGCCCGGCTCGCAGGCGCTCGCGCCCCTCGCTTCGTCGGCCTGTCGAGTTACGACCTGTCGCCAT
>JAPONU010000489.1 GCA_026713745.1 bacterium | reverse complement strand
CGCAGCCGCAGGTTCGGCAGGGCGGCCAGCTTGCGGACGATTTCGGGCCAGCCGAACAAGCCCTCGTCGCGGGTGTAGTGCGCCAGGTAGCGGGCGAAGGTGCCCCAGGCGCGCGGGTGCGGGCGCGCGCCGGTCATGATGCCGTCGCTGCCCCCCATGTGGAACGGCAACTGCATGATCGTGCGCACGTTGTCCTCGTGGCCGACGTGGGTGAGGATGTTGACGTTCAGCCGCTCGTCGGACATCAGGCGGCGCGCCGCTTCCCACGGTGTGACCGCCATGTCGGCGGCGATCTCGGCGACGCGCATGCCGACCCAGCGCTTCCCTTCGTCGGATCCGACCGAAGAGATCTCGATGGCCGACCAGTCCATTTGGGCACCGTGGAAGCCGTCGGTCCCGACATCCTCCAACTCACCGCGGATGCGCTCGGCGGCGCCGGGGTCGGCCAGGTGTGCGAGCACCCCGTCCGGACCCTCGGTCCACGTCCAGTTCGGCAGGAACGCGGCCATGTACGTCGACCCGGGCACGTAGCAATAGCTGTCCGCGGAGACCTCGACGTGGCGCGGGTCGAGCGCGGCGAGCCGCTCGACCAGTTCGCCGGCCCGCCCCTCGTTTCCGGGAAAGCTCACCTGGCAGTGCGTGAGGTGCAGGGGCGCCCCCGATCGCAGGCACACGTCGACCATCTCGTCGTAGGCCTCCATCACGCCGCGCCCGTAGCTGCGGGTGTGGGGCGAGAAGTAGCCGCCGAAGGGCACGATCTCGGCGCACAGTTCCACAAGCTCGTCGGTGCCGGCGTACATGGCCGGGGTGTAGGTGAGGCCCGTGGAGAGCCCGAGGGCACCTTCGGCCATGCCCCGGCGCACCAGGGCGCGCATCTCGGCAAGTTCGGATCCGGTGGCGGCACGGTCGTCGGTGCCGACGGTCATCATGCGGAGGTTGCCGTGGGGAACGAGGAAGGCGACGTTCAGCGACGGTGGCGACGACCCCAAGCGCGCCAGGTATTCCGCCACCGATCGCCAGGCGTAGTCGAGGCCGGGGGGATCGCCCACCCATCCGGCGGTCTGGGTGCGCACCGCCGCCAGGGTGAAGTCGTCCAGCGGGGCGTAGGCCAACCCGTCCTGGCCGATCACCTCGCCGGTCACACCCTGCATCACCTTGGCGTCGGCGGTCGGCTCTGCCAGCAACGCCAGATCGGAGTGGGAGTGCATGTCCACGAACCCCGGCGCCACCAGGTGGCCCGACACGTCGATGACCCGCCGAGCCCCGCCGGCGCGCCCCAGAGAGTCGATCCGCCCATCGGTAACGGCCACGTCAGCGCGGAACGGCGGACCGCCCGTGCCATCGATGACGTGCCCGCCGGAGAGCACCAGATCATGCATGGTTCACGATCCCATGGGTGACCGGCGACCAATCCACCAGAAGACCGAGTGGACCGCCGGACGATGGATTCCGGCCTCCGCCGGAATGACGGAAACTGCGGTCCGTGGCATCATTCGGCAACCCCGCGCGATGCCCCCGCAGCAGAGGATCGACCCGGCGGCGGCCGGCCGCAGACCCAGGACGCCTCAACTCCGCAGGTTCTGGGAATCGGCGTCGAAGATGTGGCTGCGCGCCGGGTCGAACGCCAGCCGCACGTCGGACCCGGTCGCCACCTTCGTGTCGGGGGGCATGCGCACCTGGACCGGCTGCCCGTTGACGTTCACGCTCACGAACAGGTCAGAACCCACCGGCTCGAGGAAGCGGACCACGCCGGGCAGCCCCTCGTCGTCGAGCGACGCCAGCGTGAGATGCTCGGGGCGGACCCCGAGTTGGGCCTCGCCGATGGCCTCCTCCAGCGTCTCGGGTGCGATTGCTGCGGTGGCCGGGTCAATGGCCAGTTCGTAACCCTCGCAGCGGAAGCTGACGTGCCCGTTGTCGCGCACCAGCGATCCGGCGATGAGGTTCATCGGCGGGGCGCCCAGGAAAGTGGCCACGAAAGTGTTGGCCGGCACGTCGTAGACATCGGTCGGCTGGCCCATCTGCTGGATGCGGCCGTCTCGCATCACGGCCATGCGCTGACCCATCGTCATCGCCTCAACCTGGTCGTGCGTGACGTAGATCGTCGTGATTCCCAAGCGCTCGTGCAGCCCCATCAGTTCCAGGCGGGTCTGCAGGCGCAGCTGGGCATCGAGGTTCGAGAGCGGCTCGTCCATCAGGAACACGAGCGGCTGGCGCACGATCGCCCGGGCCAGGGCCACGCGCTGGCGCTGACCGCCGGAGAGCTGCTCGGGAAGCCGCTTCAACAGCGTCTCGATCTCCAACATCTCCGCCGCCCGCTGCACCGCCTCAGCGACGTCGTCCTTCGCCATGCGCGCCGTCTCCAGCGGGAAGGCCACGTTCTTGTACACCGTCATGTGCGGGTAGAGGGCGTAGTTCTGGAACACCATCGCCACGTTGCGCTTGGTGGGGTCCTTGAAGTTGATGAGTTCGCCGTCGATGAGAATCTCGCCGGCGGTGGCGTCCTCGAGACCCGCGATGAGGCGCAGGATCGTGCTCTTGCCGCATCCGGACGGTCCGAGCAGCACGAGGAACTCCCCGTCGGGAATGCGCAGCGTCACATCCTCGACCGCTTCGACACTGCCGAAGTGCTTGGACAACTGGCGCAGTATCACCTCAGCCATGACGCCTCCGATTCCGTCTCCGGATCATTGTTGCGGGGCCGCGCGGGCTGCCGCATCGGGCCATCGGTCGCCGGGGCACTCGGGGCGCAGGCGAGATCATTGCTTCAAGGCACCGGCCATCGACGCCTGCACGAACCACTTCTGGAAGAACAGGAAGATGATGGTCACCGGCACGATCGTCAGCAGCGAGGCGGCAGCCAGCACGCCCCAGTCGGTCACGAACTGCCCCTTCAACGAGGCGATGCCCACCGTCAAGACCCGGTAGTCATTGCCTGTGGCCGCCACCAGCGGCCACAGGTAGCTGGCCCAAGTCAACATGAACACGAAGATGCCCAGCACCACAAGGGCCGGTTTGATGAGCGGCAGCACGATCTTGGTGAAGATGCGCCATTCGCCAGCCCCGTCGAGGCGCGCCGCCTCGTAGAGCCCGTCGGGGAGGGTCTCGATGAATTGCCGCATCATGAACACCCCCAGGGGGGACACGGCGCTCGGCAGGATGAGGCCCAGGTAGGTGTCGATGTCGATCCAGTTGCCGATGATCGGCAGATCCCCGATGAAGTTCACCGTCAGGTACGTGGGCGCCAGCACGGCGGCCACCGGCACCATGAGCGTCGCCAGGATCACGAAGAACAGCACGTTGCGACCCGGGAAGCGCAGGCGGGCGAAGGCATAGCCGGCCATCGAGTTGGTGACGAGGGTCAAGATGGTGGTGCAGCCGGCGAAGATCAGCGTGTTGATCGCCCAGCGCACGTAGCCGGTGCTGGAGAACAGGAAGCGGTAGTTGTCGAGGGTCGGCTCGCTGGGGATCCACTCCGGCGGGTAGGTGAACAGCGAGACGCTGTCGCGGAACGCGGGCGAGATGAGGTAGAAGGCCGGGCCGATCGCGATCACTACGAACAACGTCAGGATCGCGTAGGCCAGAATCTTCCGGGAGCGGTCGCTGAGGCGCTTGGCGCGCCCCGCGGCGGCGAGGCGCTCCGCCATGGCGACGGCCTCGTCGCGCTCGGGCGGGGGGGCCTCGGTAAGGGTCGTGGGATCCGTGGTCACGTCGCCGGCCACGTCACGCCTCGCGCTGGCGGCGCTTGCCCAGCAACCAGAACGACAGCCCGGTCAGTACCAGCACCACGATCAGCAGCCCGATGCTGGATGCGTACGCCAGGCCGGTGTCCTGGAACTTGAACAACCGCCTGTGGATGAACCACACCACCGTGGCCGTGCCGAGTCTCGGGCCGCCGTCGGTGAGCACCTGCACCGAGTCGAAGAGCTGGAAGTTGAAGATGACGGCGATCACGAGGGCGAACAGCAGCAGCGGGCGCAGCGTGGGCACGGTGATCCGCCGGAACCGACGCCACTTGCCCGCGCCGTCGATGCGGGCGGCGGCCTGCAGCTCCTCGGGCACGCTCTGCAGGCCGGCCAGGTAGAAGAGAACCCAGAAGCCCAGGCCGCGCCAGACCTCCACGGACACGATGGTCAACAGGGCATGGGGATTGTCGCCCAGGAATCTGACGCCGTCGCCCCCGATGATCGTCCGCTTGATGAGGTTGAGGATCCCGAAGTCGAAGTTGACCATGAAGAACCACATGATGGCCCCGAGGATCGGCGGCGCCAGCAGCGGGAAGTACAGCGCCACCTTGTAGAAGTTGCTGCCCTTCTTGTAGTGGTTCAGCAGCGAGGCCAGGAAGATGGCCAGGGCGAACACCACCACGATGGCGATGACCACGTAGATGCCGGTGTTCTTGACCGCGGTCCGGAGTTCGGAGTCGCCCACGGTGCGGGTCCAGTTCTCGAAGCCCACAAAGACCCGCGGGTCCCCCCTTATGAGGCCGCCCCGGTTGAAGCTCAGGAAGATGCCCCAGCCGACGGGAATGGCCAGGAAGACACCCCAAGTGACGAGATACGGCGACAGGAAGCCGGCGGCGCGCCTGACGGTGCGCAGCCGGTAGCGGCGGGCTCGCCAGCGGTACTCGGCGTCGCTGAGGCTGGGCACCGTCCAGTCGTCGGCCGCCTCGTGCACCGGTACGTCGACGGTGGTCACGTCGCGCTCGCTGGGATGTGTCTCCCGGGAGGTCGCACCTTCACGTACCTGCCTCGATCTCCAACCGTCATCCTCCGGGGAGCGATCGGTGTGCCCGGAGGCCGGCGTGCCCAAGGGGTACGCCGGCCTCCGGGCCGTCAGTGTCAGCGGCCGGCCCCGCGATCTTCACCGTCGGGGCCGGCCGGTGCGTTGGTTAGCCGCGCTCGAGGATCTCCGTGGCGCGTGCCTGGGCCTCGGACAGAGCGTCGTCGACCGACACCTCACAGGAGGCTGCCGCCTCGAGTGCCTGGCCGTACTCGTCGAGGATCTGGGCGATGTTCGGGTGCGTGACCAGACCGTCCCAGGACGCCAGAGTCCATTCGAGGTTCCTCTGCAGCTTGTCGTTGCCGAGGAACGTCGTGATGTCGTCCCGCGGCGAGATCCAGCCGTAGACCTCGTTGTAGGCGGTCATGAACTCGGCCGAACTCAGGAACTTGGCCAGCTCCCAGGCGGCTTCAGGGTTGCTGCTCTCCGCGGCGACCGACCAGTGGCCTGTCGTGGAGAACATCGTCTGAGTGCCGTCGGGTGCTCCCACCGGCGGGGCGATGTCCCAGTTGAAGGGCAGGCCCTCGTCCTCGAAGGCGGTGACCCGCAGTGGCTCGTCCAGCAGCATTGCCAACTGGCCGCCCTTGAACAGCGAGATGCCCTCCTCACGGTTGTACTGGCCGATCGGCGGCTGCACCCCGTGGGTGCAGATCAGATCGGCGCCGAACTGCGTCGCCTGGCGCACCGCGTCGGAGTCGATTGTCGCCGACGTGTAGTCGTCGGAGACGATGTCACCGCCGAAGTTGTGAGCGTTCTGCAGGTTGAAGTACCAGTTGAAGTCCACAGTCGTCATCGGCACGTGGAAGCCGATGGCGTCGGTGTTCTCCTGCACGGCCTGGGCTGCAGCGATGAGCTCGTCGGTGGTGCTCGGGATCCCGCTGACTCCGGCCTGCTCGAGCAGGTCCAGGTTCACGAACATCACGGTGCTGCCGATGATGATCGGCACGCCGTACAGCTTGCCCTCGTAGAGGCTGGCGTCGATGGCGCTGTCGATGAAGTGGGCGCGCTCGGAGGCGTACTCCGGGGCGCTCATCAGCGGCAGCACGTCCACGAAGGCCCCGCGATCGCCGAACAGCGTGAGGTGCGTGCTCACCTGGTAGGTCACGTCGAACGGGTCATCGCCGGCGAAGCTGGCGGTGTACGTCGACTCGACGTCTCCCCACGGAACGACCGTGTGCTCGACGGTGATGCCGGTCCTCTCCTCGAAGGGAGCGAGCCACGTCTCGAACAGTGCGATCTCGTCCGCGCCGTGCGGTGCCTTGCCGAACTTCAGCGTGACGCCCTCGAACGGCCGTGCCGTCGCCGCGATCGCCGCTTCGGCCTCGGCCTGCGCCGAAGCCGCCTCGGCCTGCGCGGCCTCCGCGTCAGCCTGCGCGGCCTCCGCGTCTGATCGAGCCGCGTCAGCCTCGGCTTGTGCAGCCGCTGCTTCCTCGCGTGCCGCCGACGCTTCGGCCGCAGCCGCGTCAGCCGCTGCCTGCGCCGCTCCCAGGGCCTCCTCGGCCGCCGCTGCGGCCGCCTCGTTGCCCTCAGCGGTGGCTTGCGCCAGAGCAGCTGCCGCCTGCGCTTCTCCTGCTGCGGCAATCGCCGCCGCCGCATCAGCAGCCGCCGCCGCCGCATCAGCAGCAGCTGCACCGGCCTCCGCCGACGCCGCATCAGCGGCCGCAGACGCTGCACCGGCCTCCGCAGACGCCGCCCCGGCGTCGGCAACTGCGCCCTGCGCGGCACCCATCGCCGCGGCCGCTTCAGCCCCGGCCGCGTCGGCGGACGCCTCGATGTCGCTCGTGTCGGCTGCACAGGCGGCCGCCAACAGCCCAAGGACCGCCAGCAGAGCCAGCCCTAGAGCCGAGCCACGTCTCGATAACAGTTTCATTCGTCTTTCCCCTCTCGGTGTGACGACTTCACTTCGGCCCGGAATCCGCCCGCCGGGACACCGCGAGCGACGTGTCAGCGCAGGAGCCTCACCCCGAGGCAATCTCCCCCGCGCTGTAGCATCGTTCGGTGGCCCCGAAAGGGAAGGGCTACAGGCAGTTGATGACTATAGATCAATCCCCATCGG
>JAPONU010000488.1 GCA_026713745.1 bacterium | reverse complement strand
TCACAAGCCCCTTACCAGGGCTTTAGCGGCGAAGGACTGGCCGATCCGGGGATTGCTCACGACACGCCTAGTGTCGCGAGCGCGTGGGTCGGCGCCTCGGTCTGGCGCTGCCCTTGCCTCTGAGCCGCCTAGTGTCGCGAGCGCGTTGGTCGGCGCCGATTGCCCCGCGGTCCGCCGGCCCCACATGATCGCTCACTCGACGGAGGGCCGATGCAGCCGAAACCGAACCGCACTGTCACAGTCGCCGCCAAGTCCCGGATCCTCGCGGCGGTACTGCTTGGCGTGGCGCTGCCGGCCCTCGCGGCTGCGGCCTGCAGCGACGACGCCGACTCGTCGGAGGAGTCCCTGGGGGTCGTCAGGGTCGCTGACGGCGAGGCGATCCGGATCCGTACGCTGCTGGCCGGCCCCGGCGAGAGGAGCAGCGCCTACTCGAACTCGCGGATCGTGCGGCTCGCCGTCGAGCACTTCGGTCCGATCCACGGCTTCGACGTGCACGTCGGCGAGGGTCACGACGACTACTGCGCCCCGGACGGCGGCCGCGGCGCGGCGGAGACGATCCTCGCCGACCGCAGCGTCGTCGGCGTGATCGGCACGGCCTGCTCGGTGGCGGCCGTGGAGGCGGCGCCGCTGCTGAGCGGGGCGGGCATGGTGTTGATCTCGCCGACCAACACCTCGCCGGCACTGACCTCCGATCTGGCCGGCAACCGTGCCGAGCACAACGTGGCGGGTTATTACCGCACCGCCCACAACGATCTGTTCCAGGGCAGGGCCGTGGCGCTGTTCCTGCGCGAGGACAGGGGCCTCGGCGCCGTGGCGGTGATCCATACCGGCGACGTGTACACCGGCGGTCTCGCCGAGGCCTTCATCGACGCCTTCGAGGAACTCGGCGGTGAGGTCACCGGCTCGCTGGTCGTGAACAGGGAGGCGACCGACCTGGTGCCGGCGCTGACCGCGCTCGCCTCCGGTTCGCCGCAGGCACTGTTCCTGCCCGTCTCGCAGACCGTCGGCGAGGCGATCGTGCAGCAGGCCCCGGGCGTGGCGGGCATGGACGATGTCCTCCTGATCGCCGGGGACGGCCTCATCGACGACGAGTTCATGGCGCAGCCCGAGACCGAGGGATTGTTCTTCTCCGGCCCCCAGGTCCACTTCGGCAACAACCGCAACGAGAGTACGGGCCTCACCGCCGCCGAGGTCCGCGCCGCTTACGAGGAGTTCTACGGCACGCCGCCGGACTCGGCGTTCTGGGGTCACGCCTACGACGCAACCACGCTGCTCCTCGAGGCGATCCAGGCGGCCGCCGACGAGCAGGACGGCACGCTGGTGGTCGACCGGGCCAAGGTGCGTGCGCACCTCGACGGAGTGGACGGGTACGCGGGACTCATCGGCGAGATCAGCTGCGATCCGTTCGGTGACTGCGGCCGGGCGGTGGTCGAGATCCTCGAGCATCTCGACGCCGGCGACGTGGGTGCGGGTAGGAGCAACTCCGTCTACGAGTACGCCCCCTGACCGCCTCCGACCGGGCGGGGGGGGGCGGGGAGCGTCGCCGCGCTGCTGTGGGGGGCAGCTCTGTCGACGAGTACGCCCTCTGACCGGCCGGGACCTCGCGGCGGGGAGCGTCGCCGCGCTGCTGTGGGGGGCAATTCTGTCGACGAGTACGCCCCTGACCGCCGCCGGCCCGGCGACGAGAGGAGAATCCGATGACAGGGGAGCAATTCTGTCGACGAGTACGCCCCTGACCGCCGCCGGCCCGGCGCGGTGGCCTCCTAACGCCACCGGCGGTGCTTTCGTCCGTCGTGGGGTTGTCTTTCCCCGGTGGGCGACGAGTTGATTGCCCGCGTGTTGGTTGGGTTCGCCCGGGGCTGGCCGCGGCGGTGCGGCGACGTGTGGCATGTCGTTGGCGGTGTTCCCGTCCGTTGAGGGGTTGTCTGTCGTGGTGGGGGCGCCTATGGGTGGGTGTTGAGGTGTCGTTGGCGGTGTTCCCGTCCGTCGAGGAGTCGTCTTTCGTGGTGGGCGACGAGTTGTGTCAATGGCCAGTGGGATGTGCCCAGTGGCGGACAGTAGAACTGCCCACTGGTGGCCAACAGAACTGCCCGTTCGTGGCCAATAGATTTGCCCGGGGTTCAGTTGGTCAGTGGCGTCACCCCCTTTCCGGCGGTGGCTTGGGTGAGGCGGATGCTGTCGCCGGCGGTCATGACGACGTGCGCGTGGTGCAGGAGCCGGTCGGCGGTCGCGTTGGCGATGGTCTTGGGCATCTCAGTTCGTCGAAGCCGGCGGGTGGAGGTTGCTGGATAGGGCGATGGAGCGTTTCTCGTAGGCGGCGTCGACAACGCGGTAGAGCGCTTCGGCGGTCTCGGCTGCGACCGGCAGCAGGCCGATGTCGTCGATGGCGATGACGTCGGCGCGCATGATCCGTCGGCTGGCTGTGGTGTCGGGGCTGGCTGTGGTGTCGGGGTGTTTAGAATAGTTATCGGACATTCAGCGAACAGGTGTTGTGAGTGTCGTAGGGGGTTGGTAGAGTAGGGGTACCGGTTACTGACCTCGATAGCAGCGGGGTCGGTCTTGTTGACCGGCTTGTCGACGGGAGTCGACCCGAGCCGGACCGAAGACCCGCGGGGAGTGCCAGTGACCGATCCCACCCTGTTCACCAGCAGCGACGAAGCCGCTGCCGCGGCGCTCAGCGTGATCGAAGTCGACGTTGATGCCGCGCCGGCGGCTCGCGCCGAGAGCGTGTCCGGCGAAGCTGTTGGCGAGCACCTGAGGATCGCCCCGGTGGCGGCGTCCGCGGCAGCGAACCGCGGCAAGCCCGGCAGCGACAAGTCCAGCAGCGACAGCACCGGCAGCGACCGGGGCGGCTGTGACAAGTCAAACAGTGGCGGGTCGGGTAGTGGCGGGTCGGGTAGTGGCGGCGGTTGGGTGGTGCGTGGGAATGGTGGGGTGGGTGCTGGGGGTTCAGGGGCTGTTGGTGTTGGTGTGGGGGCCTGCGGGTGTGGTGGTGTGACTGCTGCGGGCGCCGTTGGGGATCCGGCGGGTTGGTTGTCGGCGGTGTTGGGTGTGCTGCGCGAGGGGCTCTGCTCGTTGGGTGCTGATCGTCTCGATGAGCGGCTGGGTCTGGTGGGGCGCGTGGAGTCGGCGGCGGCGGCGTTGCGGTCCGAGACGGTCAACGCCATCGCCGGGCGGCGCGGGGAGGCGGAGGCCGCGGTGGCGGTGCGGGACCGGTTGCGGGAGTCCCGCGGCAAGGCGAAGCGGGACGTGCTGTTGGCGGGGCGCCTCGAATTGCTGCCCGATACTGCGGAGGCTCTGGCCGCCGGGGCGATCACGGCGCGGCAGGCGCAGATGATCGCCGAGGCCGCCGAGGAGGCCTCCGTCGACGAGAAGGCGCTCCTTGCTGCTGCGGCGGAGGAGGCGGCGGATCGTTTCGGGCGCACGGTGCGCGATCACGTCAACGAGCGCACCGCCGGGGAGGACCTCGAGGAGCGGCGGCGCCGCCAGCGGGAGCGCCGCGAGTTCTCCATCCGCCCCCAGGCCGACGGCATGTACCGCCTCAGCGGCTGGCTGGATCCCCTCGCCGGCGCCCGGGTGCAGACCGCGCTCGGCGCGGAGTATCGCCGGCTCTTCAAGGCCGAGGACCCCAAGAAGCGCTCCACCACGCCGCAGTTGTACGCCGACGCCCTGGAATCGTTCGCCACGCGAAACGGCGGCGGCGGCAAGGCGCCGCGGACGTCGCTGGTCGTCGTGGCCGACTACGACTTCGTGGCGAACCAGCTCGCGAACCCGCGCCTGTACGACGGGACGCCGCTGGCCGCCGACGAGTTCGTGCGCCTCGCCCTGGAGGCCGACATCCTGCCCGCCCTGTTCGACACCGACGGCCAACCACTCTGGTTGGGTCGCGCCGTGCGCGACGCCACCGACGCGCAGCGCATCGCCCTGGCGGTGCGCGACAAGGGCTGCGTCGGCTGCGGCGCCCCGAACAGCTACTGCGAACCCCATCACATCTGCAACTGGAAGGACGGCGGCCACACCGACCTGGACAATCTCTGTTTGCTGTGCGGGCACTGCCACCACAAGGAGATCCACTCCAAACGCGGCGCCGAGATCACCCGCGGACCCCGCGGGAAACTCACCATGCAATACCCCGACCGCAAACCCCAACACATACCCCTCCG
>JAPONU010000487.1 GCA_026713745.1 bacterium | reverse complement strand
GGCGGCTGTGACATCGCCTGCGGCGTTGTACTCGTAGTGCAGGGCGCCGCCGGCGGCCCAGAGGGCGAAGCCGGACTGCACGTTGCCGATGCTGAGGATGACCCCGCTGATCTCGCCGGACATCACCGCTGTGATGCGGTGATCGGAGTGGCCGACAGGGGGCGCGGCGCTGGGTTCGATGTGCGAGACGGGGGGGTAGTACTCGAAGACGGCGCGCGTCTGGGACGTGCCGGGGGGTGGCGGGGCGCTGAACAGTTCGACGGAGCGGTCGTCGAGAGGGAGCACGTCGTAGCGACCCGCTTCCATCCACCAGAGCTCGGTCAGCTCGCGGAGCTTGTGGGGGTGGACGGCGGCCAGGTCGTGCGCCTCGGAGAAGTCCTCGTCGAGGTGGTACAGCTCCCATTCGCGCTCGCTGTAGTCACTGCCCGGGTCGTGGTGGGTGACCGCTTTCCAGCCGTCGGCCCACAGGCCGCGGTTGCCGAACATCTCGAAGTACTGGGTGCGGCTCGGCGCGGCGGCTTCGGGATCGGTGAAGGTGTAGGCCAGGCTCCGGCCGTGGACCGGCATCTGCGGCACGCCCCGGTAGCTCTCCGGCGGTGTGACGCCGGTGACCTCGTAGATCGTCGGGGCGATGTCGATGATGTGGCCGAACTGAGGAAGGATCGCCCCGGGGCACCCCAGGTGGCCGGGCCACGAGACGATCAGCGGGTCGCGCACCCCGCCGCCGTGGGTGTGGTACTTGTACCAGCGCCCGGGAGTGTTGGAGGCCTGCGCCCAGCCGGTGGCGTAGTGGCTGTCGGCGAGGGGGCCGCCGACGTCGTCGAGGGCGCCGAGTGTGCGGTCGAAGTCCTCGGGCATGTCGTTGAAGAACCGGATGGCGCTGTACATCCCCAGGCGGCCGCCCTCCATGGCGGCGCCGTTGTCCGATGTCACGACCACCAGCGTGTCCTCCCAGCGCCCGGTGATGCGAAGGAACTCGAACAGCCGGCCCAGGGCGGCGTCGGTGTGCTCCACGAAGGCGGCGTAGGCCTCGGCGAGGCGCGCCGCCACGCGCTGCTCGGCGGGGTCGAGGGAGTCCCACGGCGGCACGTCGGGATTGGCCGGGGGCAGCTCGGTGGCGGCGGGGATGACGCCGGAGGCCAACTGGCGCTCGTAGCGGCCGCGGCGGATGGCGTCCCAGCCGGCGTCGTAGCGGCCCCGTGCCGCTTCCATGAACTCCGCCGGGGCGTGATGGGGGAAGTGCGCGGCGCCAAGCGGGACATAGCAGAAGAACGGGCTGGTGGGGCGGTGGGCGATGTGGTCGGCGATGTAGCCGATGGCCCGGTCCATCAGATCGTCGGTGAGGTGGTAGCCGTCGGTGGGCAGCGCCGGCGGGTCGACGGCATGGTTGTCCCGGAACAGTTCGGGGTAGTAGTGGTCGGTGGCCCCGTTCATGAACCCGTAGAACTGGTTGAAGCCCCGCCCGAGGGGCCACTCGTCGTACGGGCCGGCACCGGTGACCTGCCGCATCGGCGCCACGTGCCACTTGCCGACGGCGAAGGTGTTGTAGCCGGCGTCGCCCAGCACCTCCGACAGCAGGGCGGCGCGCCGGCTGATGCGGCCCCGGCCGCTGGGCCACCCGGAGTCGATGTTGGACAGCATCCGCATGCCGACGGCGTGATGGTTACGGCCCGTCAGCAGGCAGGCACGCGACGGTGAGCACAGCGTGGTCGTGTGGAAGTTGTTGTACAGGTAGCCGCCGGCCGCCAGGGCGTCGAGGTGCGGGGTGCGCACCTCGGAGCCGTAGCAGCCCAGGTCGGCGAAACCCAGGTCGTCGAACAGCACGATCACCACGTTCGGGCCGCCGGGCACCTGCGGCTGGGGGTACCAGGGTTCGCTGTCGCGATAGGTGCGCCCGAGGCGCCCCGGGAAGGTGCCGGCGTCGTCGTTGTGCGGTGCGGTCATGGGGCGGGCCTCCGTGGCGAGTCGGCGTGCGGTCGAGGGTTCGTGGGACGCCCCGGCGGGCGCCGGCAGGGGCTCAGTAGCTGCCGACCCCGGTGAGATAGCGGCGCAACAAGGTGTTGCCCAGCAGCTTCCAGAGCCGATCGCACACGAAGCCCAATACGCCGAAGCAGAAGATGCCGACGAACATGAAGTCGGTGCGGAAGAACGTGCGGGAGTTCCAGATCAGGAAGCCGATGCCCTCCTGCGCGGCGATGGCCTCGGCGGCGACGATGACCAGGAAGGCGTTGGCCAACGCCAGTCGCATACCCACGAAGATGGACGGGAACGTGGCCGGCAGCGCCACCCGCAAGAACACGTCCCGGCGGCCCGCACCGAGGGTCTGGGCGCTGTTGACCTTGTCGGGATGCACCGAGGAGGCACCGGTGGCGGTCGTGATCAGCACCACGAACAGCGCCGCGTAGGCCACCAGGTTCACCTTGGAGGTCTCGCCGATTCCGAACCAAAGGATGAACAGCGACGTGAGCGCCAGGGCCGGGACGAACCGGAAGAAGTGGATGAACGGGTCGAGGGCGGCGCGAGCGAAGCGGGAGACGCCGGCCAGCAGACCGAGCGGGATGGCGATCCCCGATCCCAGTAGCCAGCCCTTGAAGACGCGCTCCAGGCTGACGGCGATCGAATCCCACAACAGTCCCGAGTTCGACAGCTCGCCGGTGCCCCGGGCAACCTTCGCCGGCCCGGGCAGCAACTGCGGGTTGTAGTTCCACGAACCGATCTGCCAGGCCACGATCGTGATCGCCACGGCCAACGCTGAGATCAGCATCGCCCCCCGCTTGCCGCTCAGTCCGGCACGGAGACGGCCCGCGCCCCCCGGATCCGGTGTCGTGCCGGGCGCGGCGCCGGTCGCGGAGTCGGTCAGTTCTGCCACGCCCGGGTCACCTCCTCGACGATCTCGGCCTCCACGGCGCGGGCCACGCCGGCGAACTCGGGGGAGAACTCATCGCGTGGGTAGCCGATGTCGACGGTGTGCAGCGAACGGAAGTCAGAGTGCGGACCGGCCCGCATCACGCCGATGCGCTGACCCAGCAGCACGGCCTCGCGGATGTCGTGGGTGACGTAGACGACCGTTCCCCCCTCGGTCTGCCACAACTCGACGACCTGGCGCTGCAGGATGCGCCGTGTCTGGGCGTCGAGGGCGGCGAAGGGTTCGTCCATCAGGACGACGTCGGGTTTCACGGCCAGGATCCGGGCGATCTGGACGCGCTGTTTCATGCCACCCGAGAGTTCGTGCGGCAGCTTGCCGGCGGCGCTCGTGAGACCCACGAGCTGCAGCCAGTGGTCCACGACGGCGGGATCGAACTCCTGGCCGGTGCGCTTGGCCTGCATCTTGAGCCCGAACGCCACGTTCTGACGCACGGTCAGCCAGTCCATCAGCGGACCGTCGACACTCTGGAACACCATGGCGCGATCGGGTCCGGGTCCGGTGACCGCCACGCCGCCGGCGGTGACCGTGCCCTCGTTCGGCTCCAGGAATCCCGCCACCAGCCGCAGCAGCGTGGACTTGCCGCAGCCGGAGGGGCCGACGATCACGAAGAACTCCCCGGCGGCGATCTGCAGCGACAGGTCCACCACGACGGGCGGGGATTCCTTGCCGCCGTAGCGCAGCTCCACGCCGCTGAAGGCGACGGAGCGACCGCGGGCGCCTTGGCTGCTCCCGGCGGTCGCTCCGTTCATCTTCGTCGCTGCGTGCCCGTTCGCCGGCGCGACCTACTAGAGGTCCACCTTGACCGACCCCGGCACTGCCTCCTCCATGGCGCGGAAGTCGATGAACTCCCGGATGTCGAAGTCGGCGGGCAGCGTGCCCGAGTCGATCAGGAACTGGGCGATGGCGTCGAAGGAGTCCAGCTGCACCTGGGTGAACTCCACCCGGTAGCGCTGGTTCGGCATGATGTTGGCGAACAACTCCTCGTTGCCGGACACGGCGTCGGCCACGATCTTGGCGGCGGCAGCGGTCTCGTCCTGCAGCACGACGTTGGCCTTGTCGTAGGACCGGACGATGCGCTCGATGATCTCCTGGTTCTCGTCGGCCCACTCGGTGCGAGCCACCAGGTAGATGGCGACGGTGTCCAGCACGTTGGAGTCGTTGCCGAGGATCTTCAGATCGGGATCCTCCTCGGCCTCGAGGGTGCCGTTGAGCCACACCCAAGCGGCTTGGATGTCGTTCGTGCGCAAGGCCCCCACCAACTCGAACAGCCCCGGCAGCGGGACCAGTTCGACGTCGTCAAGGCTGATGCCGTTCTGCTGGAGGTGCCGGATGGTCACGAAGTGCTCAGAGGTGCCCTGCACGTAGCCGATCGTCTTGCCCGCGAGATCGGCCGGGCCGTTGATCTCGTTGCGCACCGCCAGGCTGTGGAACCCCGGCAGCGGCGCGGCGATCGCCGCCACCACCCGCATGTTCTCCTCGGCCGCTCCGGCCAGGTTCAGCACGGCGAAGTCCAGAGCCGGGCCAATGTCAGCCTGGCCGGCGATGACCGCCTGGATGGCCTCGATGCCCGTGCCGTACTGCGACATCGTCACGGTGAGGTTCTCCTCGTCGAAGTACCCGCGATCCAGTGACACCCAGGCCTGGGATCCGAGCAGGAACCCGTCGGCGGCGATGCCCACCGAGAGGGTCTCCGGCTCGTCCTCGCCGCACGAGGCGGCCAGCAGAGCCACTACCGCGAGCGCGGCCAGCAGGATGCGCCATGTCTTTCTCGATCTCATGTTGATGTTCCTCTCCTCCACTTACGGCCTGCCGTGCCACGACGCCAGAACCGGCGAATAACGTCCCTCGATCCCCGAGGCGGTCGGCGCCGACCCTAGTCCGCAAGCGGGCGCACAACGGCGGACAGCGGGAAGCCGCCGGGCTGCCGATCCTCCGCCCCTACCTCTCGACAAGTGCCCGGTCGGGGCCGCCGGTGGCCGCCGGCGGATCGTCTGGCGAAATCGATCCGGCGCCGGCCCCCGGCGTCCCCTCCTTCGTGGGTCTTTGGTAAGCGAGGGAAGGGGTCGGCAAGTGCCCGGTTGGTCGCGAGCGTCGCTCGGTGCCCTCGTAGAGTGGCGGTGTGGAATTGCGGGACTGGATCGTCGGGGATCTCCGGTCGCTGCGGGGGAAGCTGGCCGGTGGGGTGCTGGGGTTGATTCCCCCCGAGCGGTTGCGGGAGCGGATCGACGGTGGCGGGATCGCGCCGGTGTACGTGCTGTGGCACCTGGCCCGGCACCAGGACGTGGCCGTGAACGGCGTGCTGCGGGGGGCCGATGCGGTGGTGGACGGCTGGGTGGACCGCCTCGGCATCGGTGAGGACCTGTGGCGCGGCCTGGCCGAGGGCGAGGATGCGGACCTGGTCGATGTGCTGGATCCGGAGGCCGTCGGCGGCTACACGCTGGCTGTCATGGAGCGCACGGCGGATTGGCTCACCAACCACGGCCTGCCGGCGATGGACGGGCGGCCCGACACCGCGGCCGCGCTGGAAGCCATCGGGACACCGGTGGACCGCTTCGACTGGCTGTACTCGATGTGGGATGGCAAGCCCACCTCGTGGTTCCTGCAATGGAGCGCCGTGGGTCACGGCTTCAACCACCTCGGCGAGTTGGTCTCGATCCGCAACCGCATGGGCCTCAGCCCCTTCTAACCGTCGCCCGCCACGCCGCACGGGCCTCAGCCCGTCCTAACCGAGGTGTCGAGCCAACAGGGGGAACCTCAGCCACACCGCACAGGCCTCAGCCCGTCCTAACCGTCGGCCGCCACGACGTCGCCGGTAGCCGGCCGGCTGTGTCGGTGACCGGCGGCGGGCGCTGGGGTTTGTCAGCGCCGGGGTCGGCGGGTGGTGCGAGGGTGAGTTTGCCTCCGGGGTGGCGGGTGACTTCTTCGCCGTTCTGGTGGACGCGGACGTGGTGGCAGCGCCAGCACAGCAGGCAGGTGTTCTCGAGGGTGGTTTCGCCGCCGTGTTTCCAGTGCTTGAGGTGGTGGACCTCGCAGATCTGGTGGTGGGCGCCGCAGCCGAT
>JAPONU010000486.1 GCA_026713745.1 bacterium | reverse complement strand
TCGCAGTAGCTGTTGGGGGCGCCGCAGCCGACGCAGCCCTTGTCGCGCACCGCGAGGGCGATGCGCTGCGCGTCGGTGGCGTCGCGCACGGCGCGACCCAACCACAGCGGCTGGCCGTCGGTGTCGAACAGGGCGGGCAGGATGTCGGCCTCGAGAGCGATCTTGACGAACTCGTCGGCGGCCAGCGGCGTCCCGTCGTACAGGCGCGGGTTCGCGAGCTGGTCGGCCACGAAGTCGTAATCGGCCACGACCACCAGCGACGTCCGCGGCGCCTTGCCCCTGCCGCTCCGCGTGAGCAGCGACTCGAGCGCGTCGGCGTACAACTGCGCGGTGGTGGCTCGCTTCTTCGGGTTCTTGTGGTCCTCGGCCTTGAGGAGCCGGCGATACTCCGCTCCGAGTGCGGTCTGCACCCGGGCGCCGGCGAGGGGATCCAGCCAGCCGCTGAGGCGGAACATGCCGTCGGCCTGGGCGCGGATCGAGAACTCGCGGCGCTCCCGCTGGCGGCGGCGCCGCTGTTCGAGGCCCTCCCCGGCGGTGCGTTCGTTGAGGTGATCGCGCACCGTGCGCCCGAAACGATCCGCCGGCTGCTCCGCCGCGGCCGCGAGTAGTTCCGTTTCGTCGATGGAGGCCTCCTCGGCGGCCTCGGCGGCCTCGGCGATCAACTGGGCCTGCCGCGCCGTGATCGCCCCGCCGGCCAGAGCCTCCGCCGTGTCGGGCAACCACTCCAAGCGCCCCGCCAACAGCACGTCCCGCTTCGCCTTGCCGCGGGACTCCCGCAACCGGTCCCGCACCGCCGCGGCGGCCTCCGCCTCGCCGCGCCGCCCGGCGATCGCCGCGACGGTCTCGGACCGCAACGCCGCCGCCGCCGACTCCACACGCCCCACCAAACCCAACCGCTCATCGAGACGATCACCACCCAACGAGCCCAACCCCTCACGCAACACACCCAACACCGCCGACAACCAAACCTCCGGATCCCCACCAGCCCCCGACGCGCTCACACCCCCACACCCGCACACCGACACCGCCGAACCGCCGGCGGTGTCGTCGCTGCGGGGGGTGAGGGTGGGGTTGGTTACTGGCGCATGTTGTCCGAGCGCGCTGGGGCGTCCGGTGTTGTCGTTGCGGGGGGTGAGGATGGGGTCGACCACAGGCGCACCCTGCCCGACCCCGCTGGGGCGTCCGGTGTTGTCGTTGCGGGGGGTGAGGATGGGGTCGACCACAGGCGCATGTTGTCCGAGCGCGCTGGGGCGTCCGGTGTTGTCGTTGCGGGGGGTGAGGATGGGGTCGACCACAGGCGCACCCTGCCCGACCCCGCCCAGACGCCCGACGGCGTCGCTACCGGAAACGACAGCGGAATCCGCCACCGGCGCACCCTGCCCGACCCCGCCCAGACGCCCGACGGCGTCGCTACCGGAAACGACAGCGGAATCCGCCACCGGCGCACCCTGCGCGGCGGCGTCGCTGCTGGCGATGAGGGTGGGATCGGTCACTGGTCGCTCCCCGCGGGCGTTCGGTCGGGCTCGGGTCGACTCCTGTCGACGAGCCGGTCGGGGAAGACCGACCTCGCTGCGATCAAGGTCAGTAACCGGTAACGCCTACTCTATCAACCCCCTACGACACTCGCAACTCCTGTTCGTTGAATAAT
>JAPONU010000485.1 GCA_026713745.1 bacterium | reverse complement strand
TTGGGCGGCGTACGACCACCCAACCACCGCGCACGACCCGCGAAGCCCGCCACCGGGAGGATCACCGGGCCCTTTGGGCGGCGTACGACCACCCAACCACCGCGCACGACCCGCGAAGCCCGCCACCGGGAGAGTCACCGAGCCCTCTGCGCGGCGTACGACCACGGCGCGATTCTCCGTTAGCCTCAATCCCGGTAGCCGATCCGGACGGGGGGAAGTCAGTGGCATTGGCAGCGACGCCGGAACAGAAGGAACTGCTGAACACCCAGGGTTTCTTCGTCATCGAGGAGTACCTGGACGCCAACGAGGTGGCGGTCCTCAACGATGCCTTCGAGGAGGTTGGCGCCCGGCTGCGCCGCGAGCGCTCCATGGCGCCCGGCTCGCAACTCAGTTGCCGTAACGGGCTCGTCAAGCACGAGGCCTTCCTGAACCTCATGGACCGCCCGGACATCCTGCGCTACGTGGTCGACATCGTGGGCTGGAACGTTCAGAACCGCGACAGCGTGATCCTCTGGACGCCACCGACGCCGGGCCGGCATCCGTCGGCCCTGTCGCTCGGCTGGCACTTCGACTACGAGGAGGAGTTCACGGGCATCGGCATCGACGGCCCGATGCCCTGGCTGGACTTCAAGATCGGCTGGTACGTCTCCGACGCCGCCGAGCCCGGCCACGCCTCCATCCTGTTCGTTCCCGGCAGCCACCTCTGGGGCATGGAGCGGCGGGCCCGCTGGCGGGACGACATGCGCCCCGACGACGTCTTCGAGTTGAAGGTGCCCCCGGGCAGCCTCATGATGTGGCGCCCCACGCTGCTGCACGCCGCCAGCCCGAACCTGGGTACGCACGAGCGCCGCGCCCTCTACATCAGCTACGCGCCCCGCTGGATCCGCCCGTCGGGCCACGTGGAGCAGGATCCCGACCTCGTGGCCGGCAGCAACCCCATCCGCCGCCAGTTGCTGGGTGCCATGGGCAACCTCTCCCACCCCCTCGGGCCCGACCCGGACAACCACCCCGACTCCCAGTACTGGTTCGCCGCCGACTGGGACAACATCCCGCTCAAGCAGTGGGCCGAGGAGCAGGCCGGCGAACCCCCCTACGACTGGGGCACCGGCTACGGCGTGGGCACGGTGAAGGGACCCGAGTACGCCTTCGGTGACAACACCGACCCGCGGCGGGTCTGAGCGCGCTCCGCCCACGATCAGGAGGCCCCCACGATGGCATCGAAGGCAACGGCAGGCGAGCCCCTGTTCCTGGATCGCGACGACGGAGTCGGCTTCGTGACACCTGCCCCGGCCACCCGCGACGTGCGCGTGCTGCTCAGGAGGTCCACCCCATGAGTTCCAGCCCGACGGCCGACGTGCCCCTGTTCCTGGA
The DNA here is from genome assembly GCA_026713745.1 of bacterium. Classification (GTDB taxonomy): domain Bacteria; phylum Actinomycetota; class Acidimicrobiia; order Acidimicrobiales; family CATQHL01; genus VXNF01. Next base: position 280 of record JAPONU010000485.1, on the reverse strand, counting down.
TCGCGACGACGGTGTCGGCTTCGTGACACCGGCCCCGGCCACCCGCGACGTGCGCGTGCTGCTGTCGCCGCTGCTACAGGAGGGGGTGGGTGACTTCGCGGTCGGCATGGCGCAGAATCCCGCAGGGGTCGTCGGGTCACGTCCGCCTTGGGTTTTGAACTCATGGGGGGCGCCCCCCGAGCAGCACGCGCACGTCGCGGGTGGCCGGGGCCCGTGTCACGAAGCCGACACCGTCGTCGCGATCCAGGAACAGGGGCACGTCGGCCGTCGGGCTGGAACT
>JAPONU010000484.1 GCA_026713745.1 bacterium | reverse complement strand
GTGTTCGCCCACCAGCACTGGCGAGCACCAAGTCGCTTGCGAGGAAAGGGGCGGGGTTGTGGCCAAACATCGGGGACTGCTCGCGGAGATCAATCGCCAGATGCAACAGGATGCAAGACGCCGGGAGCAGGAGCAGCGGCAGGCGGCGCGTGATCAGGCTGCTGCTCAGCGAAGAGCTGAGCAAGCGGCGCGCCAAGCGGAGCGGGCCAGAGTCCAGGCGGAAAGGGCTCGCGCTGCCGAGCAGAAGAAGGCCGAACAGGAGGCCAAATGTCTCCACATCGAGGCGATGGAGGCCGCTGTGTCTGCCCGGAACGCGGCACTCTCCGCCACCTGCCGCGAGATCGACAGCATTCTCGCCGACACGCTGGAGGTCGACGACTACGTCGATCTCGAAACGCTGCGACGGGTTGTCGAGCATCCACCGTTCGAGCCGGGTCAGCTGGCCGCTGCCAACCCACGGCCTGACCCCATCAAACCACCGCTTCGCCCCGACTTCGTCGCACCGCCTGGCGAGCCGAAGAAGTTCTCTCTGGCGCTCGGGGCCAAGAAGAGATATACCGCGTTGCTCGCCCAAGCACAGGCCGACCACCACGAGGCGATCCGGGCGTGGGAGGCGGAGGTCGCGAGCGTTCCCTCGCGGCAAGAGGAACAGGATCGCTCTTATGAGGCTGCGGAGAATCTCCGCCTGCAGCAACTCGAGTCTGCGAAGGCAATCTACGAAGCGGAGTGCCGACAGCGCGAGGCCGAGGTTGCAGAGTCAAATCGCGCCCTTGACGAACTCATCGCCAACCTCGGGTACGGCGTCGAGGACGCCGTCCAAGAATATGTGTCGATCGTCTTGGGGAACTCCGTGTACCCCGACTCGTTCCCTGTAGAACACGAGTTTTCCTTCGACGCGGCTCAGGGCGAGCTGACCTTGAAGGCCGCCGTACCGGCGCCCTCCGCGATGCCGAGCATCCGCCAATACAAGTACATCAAGGCACGCGACGAAATCACGGAGACCGCGCAGTCCCAGAAGGAACAGAGGGAACGTTACGCCGACGCAGTGGCCCAGGTCGCCGTCAGGACGCTGCATGAAGTATTCGAGGCCGACCGGGCGGGTCGCATTCAGACGATCTCTCTAACGGTTGCAACCCAGACGATTGACCCTGGAACGGGTCACATGACCGACATCCCGTTCGTTGCGGTCGCCTCGGACCGTGCGACGTTCGAGGCCCTCGAACTCTCGAACATCGTGCCGGCCGCCACTCTCACGCACCTCAAAGCCGCCGTGTCGAAGAACCCGTTCGGGTTGGTGGCGATTGACCTGTCCAAGGGCGTTCGGGGCTAACTCGGCGATGAGCGACCGGGTGTTCAACCCTCCCCCCAACTGGCCGAGACCGCCAGACGGGTGGACCCCACCAAGCGGTTGGAAACCCGATCCGTCATGGCCTCCACCACCAGACGGCTGGAAACTCTGGACCACGCCAGACGCCGACACTGCTGCTGCACCCACAGATCTCCAGGATGCCACCGATTCGCCTCCTGGCCCTGCCCCTCTAGCCCCACCCCCGGCGGCTCCAAGCACATCGCACACTGGCAACGACCAGCACGACCCCGAGGTGCTCGCCGAGGAAGTACGCCGGCTACAAGCCGAGGTGGAGTCGCTCCGAGAGCACGCCGCCCAACGCGGTGACGACCTCGTCAACCTTGACGACGAGCGCATTCTCCAGGAAGTCGGCATCTACAACTACCACCACCCCCTCGAAAACGCCGAACAGTACCGGTCCAGGCTCGCTGCCATCAATCAGAGAATCAAGGACATGGTGAAGGCCGGGAACGCGATCCTCGCCGCCGACATGTTCACCTACAACAACTCGCTGGCCAAGGGCCGCAAGATGACCGCCGACCTCTCAAGACTGATGCTGCGGGCCTACAACGCCGAAGCCGACAACTGCGTCCGCGCACTACGGGCCGGCAACGTCATCACGGCAAAAAAGCGCCTCGACAGAGCTGTTCAAGCCATCGCCAAACTCGGAGCGATGATGGAGATGCGCGTGAACCCCCGCTACCACGAACTCCGATTCGAGGAACTGGAGTTGACGGCGGACTACCTCATGAAGAAGCAGGAAGAAAAGGAGGCCGCTCGAGCGGAACGCGAGCGACTTCGCGAGGAGCGCCGTGCTGAGCAGGAACTTGCCGCTGAGCGAGAACGGCTCGACAAGGAGCGCTCCCACTACCTAGCGACTCTGGAGGCGCTTCGTGCCAATGCCGACGAGGAGGCTATTGCCGAGATGGAGCGGCGGCTCCAGGACGTCGACACTGCGATCTCGCAGAACGACTATCGCGTCGCGAACATTCGTGCTGGCTACGTCTACGTGATCAGCAACCCCGGCTCTTTCGGCGAGCGGATGGTGAAGATCGGCATGACCCGGCGTCTCGAACCGATGGATCGTGTGCGTGAACTCGGTGATGCGTCGGTGCCATTCCCGTTCGACGTGCATGCACTGTTTTTCGCAGACGACGCCGTTGCTGTGGAACAAGAACTGCACGACGCATTCGCGGAGGCGCGAGTGAACCGCGTGAACACGCGCCGCGAGTTCTTCTTTGCCACGCCCATCGAGGTTCGTGAGGTGCTCGCGGAGAAACTCGGTGCCCTTCTCGAATTCACCGAACAACCAGAGGCCACGCAGTATCTCCAGAGTCGTAAGTACTGGCCCACGGAGGCACCTGCTACTGCACCGTCACGCTGACAGAACCTCCTGCGCGGCAGACCATCCCGAGTCCGGGGGTATAGGGGCGCTTCGAGCGGTTAGTGGACGACCGCCCGGCGGAAGAACCGGCAACGGTCGCGGGCACTGGGCCGCTCTGGCAAGGGTCTGATGTCAACGTCCGCTCCACCGTCGTGATCTCCGAACAGGACGGCTGCTACCGGTTGGGGCCGCGAGGAAGCCGACATCGACGGCAATCGCCACGGTCGGCCCCTGGGCACTCTGCCCTCGGGGCCTGCTCAGAGGCGCTTGATCTGCTCGCTCAACTCGCGCAACTGCGCTTTGATCTTCTCGTTCTCGGCTCGCTGCTCGTCTAGCTTGCGCAGCAGTCGCTCGTGCTCCTTGTCGGCGTCGGCGTCCACGATGCGCGCTGCTATCGCTGCCGTGAACAGAGCGACAAAGCCGAGACCCACCACCATCAGCGCCGTCGCCAACAACCGGCCCTGCCACGATGCCGGAACCACGTCGCCGTAGCCGACCGAAGTAGACGTCACGATTGCCCACCAGATGCCCTCGGGCACCGAACGGCCCTCCTCCAAGTAGGCGACCAGCGCGCCTCCCCCAATGACGAGCCCCAGCAGGATCGCCAGCACGTACTGCAGCTCGGCCGTGCCGAACACTCGCCCCACCGCCACCCGGAGATGGTTCACGACAGCGACCATCCGCAATAGCCGCAGAGCAGGAACGAAGCGCGCTAGGCGCGCCAGGCGCAGGGCGGGGATCGCGCCGACGATTCGTGCAGGAGAAAGCCGACGAATCGCACATCAGAGTTCAGACGATTCAGACATTAGAGGCCGGACAATTCTTACATGGAGTTGGCCGATCTCCGGCGTGCTGACGCCATCGTGTCGGTGCCGAGCGCTCTGGCGGCACTCACCGGCCAACAGATGCCGATCATCGCCTCGTCGGCGAATCGGCCGACGTCAGTCGACGTCGCTCTGCTGTTGGGGCATCGGGTCGTAGTGGGTCAACTCGATGAGACCCGCTAAGTACGCGATGTCGTGTTCTCGTCCTAGTAGACGGTCCAAGAACTGGGCGTACAACTTTCGAAGTTCCGTCCCGTCATCTTCACGGCCTGCCTCGACATACTGCTGCCAGAATTCGGCTTTCAGTACCGATTCGTCACCCTTGTACTTGCCCATCAGGAGCAGTATCTCCATGCGTTGTCGGACGACCGGGCTCATCTCGATGGGCGCCGACCGAAGTGCTTGGCCTGCCTCGAAGCCGTCGATCTTCCTGGATGTGAACTTCCGATACGAATCGCGGTCGACTTCGCGGAGCACCATCAGCGTCATCGCTGCTTGTTCCCATGCCCACATGGCATCGGACATGTCGAATGCGTCATCGGAAGACCGCGGGACGGATGCGAATACCACGAGAACACGATGAACGGCCTGTTCCAGATCGCGCAAGCTGCCGTCCGCCGGGCCAATCAGCAGTTCCAGGATCAACCGGGTGTAGGTGTCTGCCTTCATCCGCTCGGCGAGGCCGGTCTCCCGGTAGAGATGTTCCATGAATGCCGTAACGGCCTTCTCGTCCGGGTCCGGCAGGCTCGTCGCCTGGTCGACAAATCGGCGTAGGTAGCGCTCTCCCTTGCCCGGCGGGCCGTGCAGCGTTCCGACGGCGTGATCCAGCGCCGCGCGATTGACGGCGAGCACCACCACGACACCATTGACGTCGAACAGGTGCCGTATCTTCTCGAGGACGCTCAACGCGTAGTCGGGACGGCAGCGGTCGAGTTCGTCGACGAACACCACCAGCCGTCCACCACAATCGGACACGTAGCCGCGTAGGACGTCTCTGAACCTGGCTAACTCGTGCTGTGGGCCATCGGCGATGGAGAAGAACTCATCATCCAACAACCCGTCGGACGCCAGCCTGGCTGCCTGGCGCCTCAGGAGTTCAGCGAGTTGCCTGCGCTGCTCGGTGCTGCCCTCCGTGATCTGGTCAGTAATCGCAGCGACCATGTCTCTCAAGGGATCGCCCGTGTGACTCTGCGTCCACGCATTGAACTCGACAACCGAAACGCCGTGGCTCTCCGAGGCGTCCGAGCGCATCCACCCAGCGCACATCTTCACGAACGCGGTCTTGCCTGCACCCCAGCCTCCGTCCACAGACAGGATCACCGGAGTCTCGATACCGCTAAGGATGGAGCAGAACGCCTTCACCTGCTGCTCGCGCTCGAGGACGTCGTTCGCGAAGGGATCCGAGGGATCGGCAATGAACGCACGGGGCCGCAGACGCAGCAGCCCAGAGCCATCGGAGCCTGATCCGCCCGATCCGTCATGGTCGTCCTCCGTCCGCAGTTCGGCGAGGACGCCCTCGATGGCTTCGACCGCCTCAGCACGACGCACCTCGTATTCGTGAACGGCGAGCATGGGCAAGAGCGCCGGGGCACCAACCAGAAGCCCAGCAGCCACAGGGACCAGGCCCAACGGGGCGGGGCTCCAGACCAGATGTACGACCGCGAAGAGGATGCCGAGCATCGACCCCAAGACCATGAAGAAGACGCGGAGCGCGAACCCAGACCCCTCATCGGTACGCGTCGCCAGCGAGATGGCCTTGTGCGTCGTGGCGTAGGCCAAGCCGACGACGACAGCATTGACGGTGATCAGCGCGACTAGCCCGGCATTCAGCCTCTCCGGCGCGGCATCGTCCCAGAACACGCCCGTCAGCGCCGCCGCAACCAAGCCCACACCGAACGGGAATCCTGCCCGGCCGATCAGGCGCCACAGGCGACTGATCGGCCGGAGGCATCGACCGGCCTGCGCCCGACGTGCTCTGATCATGCCGTTCTCTCGACGCATGTCAGGGCCGACGGGCTCCCTCGAATTGACTACTAAT
>JAPONU010000483.1 GCA_026713745.1 bacterium | reverse complement strand
TCCGCGACGTGGTTGAAGTAGCGCTCCAGCTCCGGCTGGGTGGGGAACCGCTCGGTCCAGTCCCACTCCTGCTCCAGCTCCTCGGAGAACGAGTAGCAGTAGTCCCAACTCTCCACGTCGCAGCGGGCGCCCGGATAGCGGTTCCAGTACCACGTGCCACCGACGCCGTCGCCCTGCTCGAACGCCCGCGCCCGCAACCCCAGACCGCGCAGCCGGTGCAGCATGTACAGCCCGGCCGCCCCGGCGCCGATCACGACCGCGTCGAAATCCCCGCCCGGGCTTGCGCCTGGCTCCGAGGACTCGCCCCGCTGCTCGGACATCAAGAATCCCGCCTTCCGGGTGGGCCGACTGCCGACGGGGAACCTAGCGGCGCACCGGAGGCGAGCCTCGGGACGCCCAGCGACGCCGCCGCCCGACGGCCGCTAGATCCGCCACTGGATGTGTTTCACCTCGAGGTATTCGCGCATGCCCCACTCCCCCAGCTCGCGGCCCACCCCCGAGCGTCCGAAGCCGCCGAATGGAGCGTCGGGGCGCATCCCGCCGCCGCCGTTGATCCACACCGTTCCGGCCCGGATCTGCCGGGCCACCGAGCGAGCCAGTTCGGGATCGTTGCACCACACGTTGGCGGCCAACCCGAACGATGTGTCGTTGGCCAGTTCGATGGCCTCGGACGTGGTGGAGAACGGCATCATCACCGCCACGGGCCCGAAGATCTCCTGCTGCACGGCACGGGCGTCCCGCGCCAGGCCGCCCAGCAGCACCGGGTTCACGAAGTAGCCCTTCTCGGGCAGCGGCCGCTCCACCTCCATCAGTCTCGTTCCCCCCGAGCCCACCGCCTCGGTCACGAACCCCTCGACGCGGGCCCGGTGCGCGGCGTCGATCATGGGACCGATGTTGGTTGCCGGGTCCCAGGGATCGCCGACCACCATGGCGTCGAACCCCGCCTGCGATGCGCCGAGGAAGTCGTCGACCTTGCTCTCGTGAACCAGCAGCCGGCTGAGCGCCGCGCACCCCTGCCCGCCGTTGCGCGACCACCGCAGGTGCATGTCGACTGCGATCTCCCGAACGTCCACGTCGGCCATGACGATGTTCGGCGACTTTCCGCCCAGCTCCAGCGTCACAGGGACGAGGTTCTCCGCCGCCTGCGACATGACCCTCGCACCCACGCCGTCGGAACCCGTGAACGACACCCGGTCCACGCCGGGGTGCCCTGAGAGGTGGCGACCCACCTCGGCGCCACCGATGACCACGTTCAGCACCCCGTCGGGCAGGCCGGCCTCGCGGATCAGCTCCCCCAGGAACAGGGTTGTCAGCGGTGTGCGCGGCGACGGCAGCAGCACGACGGTGCAACCCGCCGCCAGCGCCGCGGAGAACTTGAAGATCGCCAGGTTGAGGGGGAAGTTGTAGCCGGCGATCGCCGCCACCACCCCTGCCGGCTCGTAGACCACGTCGCTCATCGTGGGATGGGGCACCTCGTAGCCGCCGAGATGCACCGTGCGGTCCACCTTGGCCGCCTCGGCGGCCCACCGCAGGTGTTCGTCGGCGGCCATCCGGACCTGCATGTAGGCGGCCAGCGAGACCGGTGTGCCCACCTCGTTGACGATGGACGGCAGCAGCCGGTCGGCCGCCCCCTCCAGCATGTCGGCCATTCGGTGGATGTGCCGGCTCCGCTGCTCGCCCGAGAGCCCGGACCACGGACCGAACGCATCGCCTGCAGCGCGGACCGCGGCGTCGACCTGGTCGAGCGAGGCTGCGCCGACCCGCCCGATGACCTCCTCGGTGGCGGGGTTCACCACGTCCCACTCCGCGCCCGCGGGCGCCACCGGAGCACCCCCGATCAGAAGATCACGGGTCTGCGGCACCCAGTGGCGGATGTGTTCGTAGGTCGCCTCAACCATCGCCGTTGACCCAGCCGCTTCTCAGCGGGCGGTGTAGCCGCCGTCCACCGGCAGGGTGACCCCTGTGACGTAGCTGGACGCGTCGCTGGCCAGGAATAGGGCCACCTCGGCGATCTCGGTGGGTTGACTCCGGCGCAGCATCGGCACGTTGCGCTCCAGGAATTGCTTCATGAGAGGCTCGACGTCGGTGCCGGGCTCCCGCCCGTAGAACAACGGCAGCATGGGGGTGTCGACCGGGCCGGGGCAGATGACGTTGCAGCGGACCTCCGGGGCGAGGGCCAGTGCCACCGCCTTGCCGAACGTGACCAGCGCTCCCTTCGTCAGCGAGTAGAGCGGGGAGAACGGCGAACCGACGATCCCTGTGATGGACGAGGTGAGGATGACCGAGGCGTTACCTGACGCCTGCAGGAGCGGCACCGCCTTGGACACCGTGAAGAACGCCGACTTGGTGTTGATGGCAGCGGTCGCGTCGTAGTCGGCTTCGCTGACGTCGAGCCCGGCCGGGCCCGGAACGCCGGCGTGTGCGAAGAGCACGTCGATTTTGCCGTACCGATCGCCCACCTCGGCCATCAGGGCCTCGATCTGATCCACCTCGGTGACGTCCACCGCGAACGCGCTGGCCGATCCCCCGGTCGCTTCGCACAACTCGACGGTCTCGGTAGCAGCGTCGGGCCGGATGTCGGCCACGACGACCGCGGCGCCCTCGGCGGCCATGCGCACCGCCGCGGCCCGACCCATTCCCGAGCCGGACGCGGTGATGACCGCAACCCTTCCGTCCAATACGCCCACGACAGACCTCCTCACGATCCGAAGCACGGCTGCCGAGCAGGCACTGCGGAGCAATGCGGTGCGCCACCTTCATCGTCATTCCGGCGAAGGCCGGAATCCAAACTCCAGCGGAGCCGGGTGCACGCACTGCCGATTGCCCAGCAGACTCCTGACAGTACCGGCAGGAATCTAGCGTGATGATTCTGACGGTTCGACTGTGCGCGGTACAGTCGCCCGGATCGGCGCGCCAGGCCGGTCGCGCCGCTGCTGCACCATCCATGTGAGGCCGAGAGCCAGATGGCAACCGCCAACTCATCGCCCATCTCGCCGCGTCCCGCCAACCAGCCGCGCCGCCGACCCACCAAGGTGGCCACCTCGGTCGCTCGCGAGATCCTTCACGACATCGTCGACCGCGGCCTGGCACCCGGAGCCAAGCTGCCGCCGGAGATCGAGATGGCGGAGTCGCTGGGGGTGGCCCGGGCGTCGCTCGGCGGGGGCCTGCGGATCCTCGAGGTCCACGGACTGATCACCATCAAGCCCGGACCGGGCGGCGGGCCGGTCGTCGCCCCCATCAGCAGCGACGATCTCGGCCAGACGCTGACGTTCTT
>JAPONU010000482.1 GCA_026713745.1 bacterium | reverse complement strand
GGTGCTGGCAAACCGACGACATCACGTTGACCGTTCCGCCCGGCTCCCGGACCACGATGACGGGCTCGGTGCCGGCGAGCGTCGCATCGCAGCCTCCTGACGCGGGTCACAGTAGTTGCGAGAGCTCCTCGAGATGTTCGTCGCGGCGCTCCAGGAAGCTGAGAATCAGATCGGTTGCTCCCGCCTGTCCCAGCCGCATGATGGCCGCACGCAGTTCGGCGAGGGTTCCGACGAACAGAGCCGGAGCTGCGAGATTCCCGTCTCCGTATATCGCCTGGAAGAAACCCCGGTGCCGATCCCGCACCGCGCGCGGGTCGCCGCCCAGCACGACGTAGCAACGCCGGGCGACCGCCACGTCGCCGACGGAGCGGCCGGCGGCGCCGACCAGCGACCGCAGCTCGGCCGCATCGCTCGCGAACTCCTCGAAGGACGAGACACCCGAGCCGAGCCAACCGTCGCCGAGCACAGCCGCCCGGCGTAGCGCCGCCCCGCTCCGCCCCCCGAGCCATACCTGCGGACCCGGGCGTTGGAACGGTTTCGGCTGGACGGAGAGTTCGGCGAGACCCCACCGGCGACCCTGATGCTCCACGGGGTCGTCATCCCACGCCGCCCGCAGCACTTGGACCAGTTCGCCGACGCGCTCGCCGGGTCGCTCGTCGGCGCTGCCGTAGGTGGCGGCGGCGGACGTCGGACCGAGGGCGAGCCCGGCGACGAGACGGCCCTCGGAGAGTCGGTCCACCGTGGCCAGGGCTCGCGCCAGGGGGAGCGGCAGCCGCAACGACGCCAGGACGACCGATGTGCCGAGCCGGATGCGGCTGGTGACGGCCGCGACGAACCCCAGCAGCGTGACCGGCTCCAGCGAGGGCACCGGCCCGAGCGCGCCTTCGTGCACCCAGCAGGCGTCGAATCCGAGTTCCTCGGCCCGGACGGCGAAGTCCCGGACGGTGGCGGCGTTCCCCGGCGCCTCCTCGTGAATCTGCGGCAGATCCACCCCGAGCCGCGGCCCCGCCCGGAGATCAGTCATCGGTGATCTCGACGCCGAATGCCGTGGGCTTGCCACCGCTGATGGGATTCAGATCCATCGGGCACGACGAGGCGACCAGCAGGACGTCCAGTTCGGCCCGGAACACGATGCGATCACCTGGCCGCGTGGCGGCGGGCCGGAAGTCGAGGTCACCTTCGGGGGTGATCGGGATGTGGCTGAACAGGTTGACCGGCTGCGGCACGAATCGCATCGCGGTGCCGAGGGCCGCCAACGCCTCGGCGAGATTGTCTGCGCAACTCCAGTGACCGGGATGGCCGAGCAGTTCGTAGCGCCGCCTGTCGCAGGCGGCGACCAGCATGTCGTGGTAACCCGGCGACGTGTCCTCCAGCAACGTCAGGATGGGTCTGCGGCGGTCGCTGACGAAGGCCTCACCGACCGCCGGGAACATCCGCCTCAGAGTGACCCGCGTGTGGCTGGCACTGAGGTGCTCAGAGGGGTCGGCGGCGCAGAACGCGAACAGGTCGACCACCTGGCAGCCCTCGACATCGACCACCGCCACACGCTCACCGGCCGCAACGCGCCACCCCTTGCCGCGCGTCGCCGGAACGATCTCCAAGCCGTTGGTCGGTGCCATGGGCCCCCGGGAAGGGCTACAGGCCGGCGGCGCAGGCCGCTGCAGGGTCGCGCCGGGAGTGCTCGCGGTAGCGCTTCACCAGCCAGCGATTGATCTGCTGCAGCGTCGCCTCCTGCCAGGAATAGGGGCCGCGCGGCGCGAAACGGGAGCGCAGCCCGACCTGCACCATGGTGTCGGCGTGGATGTCGGCGCCGTTGAAGTTGTCGACGTCGGCCTTCGCCTGCGCGAAGAGCACATCGAACAGGGGCATCTCGAGGACCCTGGGGTGGAAGAGATAGCCGATCCGGATGGAGATGCTGCCCGCGCCGGTTGGCAGGACGGTGAAGTAGGCCACCTGATCGGGCACGATGGCCAGCGCCAGCGTGGGTGGCACGAGCGCGAAGTTCCAGTGCCAGCGGTCCTCGTCGGAGAGGTGGGGGAACACCGGGAACAGCGGCTCCCGCGTGAGGTTGAACGAGGCGTCCTGCTTCAGGGTGCGGTTCGAGCGTGAGATGTGGTTGTCGCGCTCGGGGTCGAAGGGCCAGAACGTGGCGTCGCTGCACGGCATCACGTCGCCGATGCCGCTGTGGAGCCGGTTGTTGTGATACCCGTCGACGAAGTTCTCCAGCATCACCTTCCAGTTCCAGGGCAAGTCCTCGAAGCTGCCTCCGTCCAACCACACCGTCTCGGAAAGCCGGTAGTTCTCGAGAATCTGCGTCAGCCCTCCGAGCGTGGGCGTCAACTCGCCGACCTCGTCGTTGAAGGTCATGAAGATGAACCCGTTCCAGATCTCGCTGCGCGATTGCGGGAGGCCGTGGCACGACTTGTCGAACCCCACGCGCTGCTCCATCGCCGGTGCACCGAGCAGTTGACCGTCGAGGCCGTAGACCCAGAAGTGGTACGGGCAGCGGAAATTG
>JAPONU010000481.1 GCA_026713745.1 bacterium | reverse complement strand
GCTCGGTGGCTCGTTGACTCCGTCGCACGACCAATCGATGGCCGCCCGTAGCCCACCAGGATCCGTTCGGCTTGTCGCCGGAGGCTGTCGCTGCCTTCTTCCAGGTTGTCGGCGAAGGGGACTCGTTCGGCCGACAGCAGAACGAGCGCTCGAACCAATTCAGCGCTGAACCCGGGGAAACGGGCTACGACGCCCGCAGCCACTCGGCTCACGAGAGGCGCTGCGTAACTCGTCCCAACATCCCAGCGAAGGAGGCGACCGGCCTGTGCGCACGCTCCTACGACGCCGAGCTCAGGATCGTTCGACACGAGCGTGCCATTCTCGATTCCCAGCGTGCCGGCGCGCTCGACAACCTCAGGCTTAATGGACTCACCCGGTCCTGGGCCTCTGCGCGTGATGGGCGAGGGCCAGTTGGGCTTCCCCATTGGCAGTCGGCGCAAGGTCTCTTGGCTGCTCTGGGCGCCTGACGCCGCTGCCGCGGTTATGCCGCCCACCGATAGGCCGAGAAGGGAGGTCGCTGGATCGAGTAGTCCGGTCATGTCGTTCGCGAGAAGCATCTTCGGATACTCGTGCGCGGCAGACTCGTCAATCGGGTGTACGAAGTCCGCCGGACGTGAATTACCGGCCGCAACCACCACGACCAGTCCGTGCCTGCGTGCCAGATCATCGACGATCGCGGCGCCCGGCAACTGCCTTGGTGGGGAGTACGGCGAGCGCCTCTCGCCGATCGAGAGATTGATGATCCTTGCACCATGGTCGGCGCACCAGATGATCGCCTCTTGGAGGTCTTTCTCCCACAGGTCGTCCAGCGAGAATTGGTTCTCGGCGTTGAGCACACGAGCCGAGACGAGACGGCAGAAGGGCCGCATTGGGGAGTTGCGCGCGATGGCTCCTTGGACATCGCCGTGGAGTAGGAGGGAGGCAACCATCGTTCCATGGCCGTGTTCGTCCTGGTCGTCGTCAATTCCGGATCCGATGGCGTCTGAGGCCATGACCGACGATCCGATCAGGGGATGCCCAGACGCCACTCCCGAGTCGACCAGTCCGACGATCGGCGAGTCCGCACCAGGCGTTTCCGCGTGAGGGAGATCTTCGGCGGCGATCCCGTACAGCGTCGGCATCGGAAGAGCAGGCTGCGGCAGGACGTCAATCCGCGCTATGGCATCCAGCTCAGCGATATCCATGATCCGTGTTCCGGGAACGTAGGCGCGAAGCAGGATCAGCCCAGCGCTGTCGTTGATCAGGGCATCCGCTACCCTCCCGGTGGCCGACTCGATTCCTGACCTGATCTCCGCGACCCACTCACGGGCGAGATCGAACTCACCGGGATGCCAGCACTCGATATCGATACGCAGCTTGTCCGCGCCGGACTCTCCGATTGCTGCAACGAGCTGAGGGGTCACCCGGTCACGGGGTTCCAGTGGCCGGATGCCATCGATCGCGTCGAAGAACTGTGCGTAGGGTTCAGAACTTCTGCCTTCGGGGATACCTCCTTTCAAGGCAGCCAGCCGTTCCCTGAAGATGGCGAGCTCCGGGTCATCGGCGAACGCGACGATCAGGCGACGATCGGACGAGTCGACAACACGCAGCCCGGATCTGCGGAACTCGGCGGCGTCGACGGAGGCTCCGAGTTCGAACACGAGCACCAAGCGGGGGTCGATCCCGAGAGCCGACTGCCGCTGCTGATGCTTCATCGTGAGGTCGGCGAGCGTCTCCCCGATTCTCCGACCATGGGCCGGGAGGTCGTCGTGCCGGCGCTCTCCGGTGGAGAATCCCGACCTTGGGCGTCGGGCACCCGGTTCTAGGGCGCGCTGGAGCCGAAGCAGCGGCAAGCCTCCAACTGGC
>JAPONU010000480.1 GCA_026713745.1 bacterium | reverse complement strand
GTGAGCCAGGAGCGGCCGAGCAGGCCCTGCGGCCCCAGATGACGCTGGGCGAGGGCGAGGGCGGTCGCGGCGAGGCGCCCGGTCACGGCGTAGCCGGCCCGGTGGAGGGCGACGAAAGCCGTGGCCAGGCCGTCCCAGATGCGGAAGCCGACCCGCCGGTAGAACCAGTCGGCGTCCAGGTTCACCGAGCGCAGTTCGGGTGGGTAGAGGCCGGTGCGCATGAGCGTCGCGAAGGCCAGCGCCGAGAAGAACAGGAGCTGGCTCTGGGTGATGACGTGGGTCGGCGTGTAGACCTGGTAGTCGACCGGATAGGGCAGCAGTCCGTAGAACCACTGCGGGAACAGGCCGATCGTCATGCTCGCCGCTGCGGCCAGCACCATCGCGACGAGCATCGACCGCGGCGCCTCCTTGCAGCGGATGCCGGAATCGTGGTGGAAGAAGGCGAAGAACGGGATCTTGATCCCCGCGTGGTGGAACACGCCGGCGGAGGCGAACAGCAACACGAGCCACAGCCAGAAGTAGTGCTCGTGGGCGGCCGCGCTCATGATCAGCGACTTCGTGGCGAAGGCGGAGAACAGCGGGAAGGCCGAGATCGAGGCGGCGCCGATGATGCAGAGCCCGGTCGTGATCGGCATCGACTTGTAGAGGCCGCCCAGGTCCGATCCGTTGACGTGGCCGACCCGGTAGAGCACGGCGCCCATCGCCATGAACAGCAGCCCCTTGAACAGGATGTCGGCGAACGCGTGGGCGACGGCGCCGTTGATCGCCAGCTCCGTGCCGATGCCGATGCCGACGACCATGAAGCCGAGCTGGTTCGTCATGCTGTAGGCGAGCACGCGGCGCAGGTCGTTCTCGATCACCGCGAAGAAGATCGGGAAGGCGGTCATCAGCCCGCCGATCCAGATCAGTTCGGACTGGCCGGGAAAGGCGCGCGCCAGGGCGTAGATGGCGAACTTGGTCGTGAAGGCCGACAGGAACACGGCTCCCGCCGGCGTCGACTCGGGGTAGGCGTCGATCAGCCAGCTGTGCAGGAGCGGGAACGCGGCCTTGATCCCGAATGCGATGAAGACCAGCCACCCGGCGAGGCCAACCAGCCCGATCTCGCCGAACTCGAGGCTGCCCGTCCGGGACCAGTACACCATGGCGCCGGCGAGCAGCGTCACCCCCGACACGACGTGGACCAGCAGGTAGCGCATCCCGGACCGGACCGCCACGCGCGTCCCCCGCGCCCAGATCAGGAAGGCGGAGCTGACCGCGAGCAGCTCCCAGAAGACGAAGAGCGTGATGAAGTCGCCGGCGAAGACGGCGCCGAGCGCGCTGCCCGCGTAGACGAGCGCCGCCGTGTGCTGCACGGTCGCGCCTTCGCGCCTGCCCAGGTGCAGCGAGTAGATGATCGCGATGAAGGCGCCGAGGTGGAACAGGTACCCGAAGAGCAGGCTGAGCGAGTCGGCGCGCACGGGGGTCAGGGTGAGGCCGAGCAGCCGGTACTGGACCTCGTAGCCCTCCTGGATCCCCCAGACGTTCAGCGCCCCCAGGATGGGGATGAGGACCAGCCACGCCATCCGCACCCTGGGCATATTGCGCAGGAATGGGACGAGGAGCGCGCCCGCGAAGAAGACCAGGAACGGAGGGATGCTACTCATCTTCGTAGTAGTCCTCCGAGCGCATCACGAGCCGCCTGAGTCCCTTGGCGATGAGGATCAGCAGCGAGATCCCGACGAAGCCGAAGATGGGGTAGAGGATCGGCCACTCCTCCAGCGGGTGGTGCACCTCCCGCTCCTTGAGGAAATCGGCGCCCAGCACAATCGCGCAGAGCCCGAAGAACACGACCAGAATCCGTCCCGCCCACGGGGAGGGCACGCTGTTGGGCTTGTGCTCGCTCATTGTCCCGCCACCATGGTCATGAGCCTGTAGAACGGCTCGGGATACACGAAGAGCGCGATGCAGGCCGCGGCGGTGACCGTAATCGCGGCTACGGACCAGCGGGGGGCACCGTGGTGGGCGTGGGCGTCCGCGTGGGCTTTGGCGTCCCCGTGCGTCTCGCCGTGAGCCCCTTCGCCGCCGGCCTCCTCCTTCCCGAAGAATCCCCTCAGCGGAATCTCCAGCAGATACGCCAGCGAGAGCAGCGAGCTCAGCATCAGCACCGCCACCAGCCCGATCTGGCCGGCTTCCACCGAACCGACCCCCAGGAACCACTTGCTCCAGGCTCCGCCCGTCGGGGGAAGTCCCACGATCGACAGCGTGCCGATCAGGAAGGCCGCGAAGGTCACCGGCATGCGCCGGCCCAGCCCGTTCAGCTGGCTGACCTCCGACTTGTGCGCCGCCACCATGATCGCCCCGGCGCAGAAGAAGAGGGTGATCTTGCCGAAGGCGTGCATCGCGATGTGCATGCCGCTCCCGATCACGCCGAGGCTGTTCGCCAGCATCGCCCCCAGCACGACGTAAGACAGCTGACTTACCGTCGAGTACGCGAGCCGCGCCTTGAGGTTGTCCTTCGTGAAGGCCACCAGCGAGCCGAGAATGATCGTGGCCGCGGCCGCCCACATCAGCCACACCGAGGCCCCCGTCTCGGCAACGAAGTCGAAGCCGAAGATGTACACCGTCACCTTCAGCACCGAGAAGACCCCCGCCTTGACGACCGCGACGGCGTGAAGCAGCGCGCTCACCGGAGTGGGCGCGACCATCGCCGCGGGGAGCCAGCGGTGGAACGGCATGACCGCCGCCTTGCCGATCCCGAAGACGAACAGCGCGAGCAGGATCGGTACCAGCCCCGCGCCCACATGCCCCCGCAGAATCCCCCCGGGCTCGAAGTCGACGGTACCCGCGACCGCGTATACCCAGATGATGCCCAGCAGCTGGAAGACGACCGAAGTCGAGAACAGGATGCCGAGGTACACGCGCCCGGCCCGCTTGGCCGCGTCGGTCCCCGCGTGGGTGACCAGCGGGAAGGTGGCCAGCGAGAGGACCTCGTAGAAGGCGAACAGGGTGAAGAGGTTGCCGGCGAAGGCAACGCCCATCACGGACGCGATCGCGAAGGCGAAGAAGAGGTAGAAGCGGGTCTGGTTCTTCTCGTGGTGCCCCCGCATGTAGCCGATCGAGTACGCGGTGGTGACGATCCACAGGAAGGACGCGATCAGCGCGAAGAGCACCCCGAGCGGCTCCGCCTCCAGCGCGATCCGGATGCCGGGCAGCGGCTCGGCGAGCGTGACTTCGGGGCGGGCGCCGCCGCTCACCGCCTGGTAGATGCGCAGCACGATGGCGAAGAGCGCCCCCGCCGTGACCAGGCTGGCCGCCTCCCGCGCGTTGGGGTTCCGGCGCAGCAGCACGATGAACACGGCCCCGGCGACCGGAACCGCCAGCGAGAGGAGGAGGAGCGTGGTCATGGCGAGATCCCCGCCATCAGCACCTCGGCCGCCTGCCGCGCGATCCCCACGGTGCGTCCCGCGTCGATGCCGAAGTACAGGTTGAGGGCTACCAGCGCCCAGGTGGGGCCAAGCAGCGTCCAGGGCGCCTCGCGGGTTGCCTCGTCACCCGGGAAGTCGCGGAAGTACGCGGCCTCCACCACGCGCCAGATGTACACCAGCGCCAGCAGCGACGTCAGCAGCACCAGGATCGCGACCGGCCACCAGCCGCGCTCGAGCGCCCCCAGGATCAGGTACCACTTGCTCACGAAGCCGACCGTGAGCGGCACCCCGACCAGGCTCAGCCCCCCGGCCACGAACGCCGCCATCGTCCACGGCATGCGCCGCCCCAGCCCGGCCATCGCGCTGATGTGCACCGACCCGATCCGGTACATCACGCACCCCATCGCCATGAAGAGCGCGCCCTTCATCAGCGCGTGGTTGAAGAGGTGGAGCAGCGTGGCCGTCAGCCCGGTCACGGTCGCGAACGACACACCGAGGATCATGTACCCGATCTGCGCGACCGACGAGTACGCCAGCAGCCGCTTCACGTTCACCTGGAAGATCGCCACCAGCGACATGCTCGCGATCGCCACCAGCGCCAGCGGCAGCAGCACCCGGTCCAGCGCCATCACGTCAAAGGAGAACGGCGCCCCGAAGATCGTCAGGAAGAAGCGCAACAGCATGTACACCGCGACCTTGGTGGCGGTCGACGCCATGAAGGCGGTCACCGCGGAGGGGGCGAAGGTGTACGCGTTGGGGAGCCAGAGGTGCAGCGGGAAGAGCGCCAGCTTGAGGCAGAATCCCACGGTGAGGAAGCCGTACGCCACTTTCACGGTGCGGGAATCCCACACCTCCGGGAGAAGCTGCGCCAGATCCGCCATGTTCAGCGACCCGGTCATCACGTAGAGCAGGCCGATGCCGATGACGATGAAGGTCGCCCCGACCGATCCCATGATCAGGTAGCGGAAGGCGGAGGTGAGCGCCCGGCGGTGCCGGCCCAGCGCGATCAGGGCGTACGCCGAGAGCGAGGAGATCTCGAGGAAGACGAAGACGTTGAAGACATCGCCGGTGATCGTGATCCCCAGCAGCCCGCAGAGGCAAAGCAGGTAGGCGGCGTAGAAGAGGGGGATGCGCTCCGCCTCGACTTCGCGCTCGACGCTGGTCATGGCGTACGGCGAAACGACCGCCCCTATACCGGATACGATCACCAGCACCCAGGCATTCACGATGTCCACCCGGTACTCGATCCCGATCGGGGGCAGCCAGTCGCCGATGGCGTAGGAAAGCACGCCCTCCTGCATCACCTGACCGAGCAGCGCCAGCGCGATCGCCAGCGCGGCCCAGCTCGCCAGCACGGCCAGTCCCCACGCCACCCGCCCCCGCTTGAGGAAAAGGCACAGTGGCGCCGCCAGAAGCGGGACCACCACCTGGAGGATCGGGAGGTGCGCGGACATCACTCGGCGGCCTCGGTACGGGCATCGATGGCGTTGATCTCGTCCTCCTCGATGGTCCCGTACGCCTCCTTGATGCGGACGGCCAGCGCGAGCCCCACCGAGGTCGTGGCGATCCCGACCACGATCGCGGTCAGGATCAGCACGTGCGGCAGCGGGTTGGAGTACAGGACTCCCTCCTCACCCGGGAGCAGGATCGGCGGCGTGCCCCCGCTCACCTTACCCATGCTGATGTACAACATGAAGACAGAGGTCTGAAATACATTCAGGCCAACGATTTTCTTGATCAGGTTGCCCCGCGAAATCAGGATGTAGAACCCGACCATCATCAGGAAGATGACGACCCAGTAGTTGTAGTGGGAAACCAGGAGGTCGAGGCTCATTGCGTCCTCCTGCCGCGTCCGGCGAAGAGGTAGAATACCGTCACCATCACCCCGAACACGGTGACCAGGACGCCCAGCTCGACCCCCAGAATCCCGTAGTGCTGTCCGGCGTGCCCTTCGGCCAGGGCGTCGTAGCCGAGGTAGTTGTGCCCCAGAACCATCGTCACCACGCCGATCCCGGCGTAGATGATCACGCCCAGCGCCGCACACGCCCGCACGAACCGCGGAGGAAGCACCTTCTGGACGGCGTCGAGCCCGTAGACCAGCGCGAGCAGGGCAAAGGCCGCGGCCAGGATCACCCCCGCCTGGAAGCCCCCGCCCGGGCTGTAGTCGCCGTGGAAGTGCACGTACAGCGCGAAGGTGATGATGAACGGGGCCAGAACCTTGGCGCCGACGCGCACGATGACCTCTTCCCTCACGTGCCGTCCCCCTTCCCGTCCGGTCGCGGCTTCCGCCCCAGCCGCCCTGCCAGCAGGATCATCACCCCCACCGCGGCCGCGAAGACCACCGTGGTCTCGCCCATCGTGTCGTAACCGCGGTAGGAGGCCAGCACCGAGGTCACCACGTTGGGGATCTCGATCTCGTGGTAGCTCTCCTCGATGTAGTGGTCGGCGACGTGGTGGTGAACGGGGTTCGCGGGATCGCCGAATCCGGGCATGTCCATCGTCCCCCAGACCAGCAGCCCGCCCGTGACCAGCACCACGAACAGGGGCAGGAGCGGGGTGTGTCCGGGCTTGTTCTCGTGGTGCCCGCAGAGGGCCAGCGCCCCGAGGAAGAGTACGGTGGAGATCCCCGCCCCCACCGCCGCCTCCGTAAAGGCCACGTCAACCGCGTCCATCACGGTGAAAAGCCCCGCCGACAGCAGCGAGTAGATCCCGGCAAGCATCACGACGGCGAAGAGGTTGCGCCCCCGCAGCAGTGCCAGCCCCGCGGCCGCCAATAGCGTCAGCAGCACGATGTCGATGACGGTTACGATGACGCACCCCCTTGTCCTTCGTCGCTCTCGTCGGCCCGGGTGAACGGCCGCACGCCCCCGGATAGCGCCGCCTTGGCCGTGGCGTGGGTGGCGATCGGGCTGGTGAACCAGAGGAAGCCCAGGATGAGGAGCAGCCGGACCGGCACCGCCACCAGCTCTCCTCCCCCGGCCAGGGTGTGGACGAGCAGCCCCACTAGGATCAGCCCGGCCCCCATGGTGTCGGTCA
This sequence comes from bacterium, assembly GCA_026713745.1. Taxonomy (GTDB): domain Bacteria; phylum Actinomycetota; class Acidimicrobiia; order Acidimicrobiales; family CATQHL01; genus VXNF01. The sequence goes on along the minus strand of JAPONU010000480.1, from coordinate 1,518 downwards.
TACCGGCGGCGTGCATGCGCGTGAACACATCCGGGAGCCGCACCATCCCCAGCGCCCCGGTCAGCAGGAAGAACGCGCCGGCCATCAGGAGCGCCCAGGTCAGAACCGTGAGGACCATGTCCATCAGTTCGCCTCGCCGCCGTCCGGACGGGACGGCGCGCCCAGGTCGCCGTACTCGATGTACTTGAGCACCGCGATCGTCCCGATGAAGTTGATCAGCGCGTAGGCGATCGCCAGGTCCAGGAAGTCAGGCCGCCCGTTGAGGAATCCGAGCACGGCGATCAGCACCACCGTCTTGGTGCCGATGTTGTTCAGCGCCAGCACCCGGTCGTATGCCGTGGGCCCGAGCAGGGCGCGGCACATTGCCAGTCCCATCGCCACCAGCAGCGCGGCGGCGGTGACCGCGAACATCACCTCGGGTCCTTCCCTTCCAGCACCGCGACCCGCCGGTTCATGTCGTTCTCCTCCGAACCGTCGATCTCCGACTGCACGATCGCGTGCACCTCCATGTCGTCGCCGGTGACTCCCGTGGTCACCGTGCCCGGCGTCAGCGTGATCGAGTTCGCGTAGATGAAGCGGCCGAGGTCGGTGGTCTGCGAGGCCCGGAAGTGGACGATCGACGGATCGACCCGGATGCGCGGCGACAGGATGATCCGCGCGACCCGCACATTCGACTTGAAGACCTCCCACACCAGCCAGGGCACGTACGCGATCGCGCGCCCGAGCAGGTGCACGGGCACGGACTCGCGGTCAACAATGCCCATGCGCACGGATACCCACACCGCGACCGTGCAGGTGAAGAGGCCGAAGACGATGAATAGCGTCTCGATGTGCCCGGACAGCAGCAACCAGACCGCGAAGAGGATCCCCCAGAGCCAGAGTGCCCGGTTCAAGTCAGCGCGCTCCGTCGGCTGGGGTTGGGGGTGATCTCGTCGGATCCTGCCGGGAGCGAATCTACCAGTTGGACTGGGCCCCGTCCACTATCTCCTGCACGCACAGCTCGATCGCCTCCGCGCGCCCCACCTCCTCGGTCTCGCTCGCCTCCAGATACTGTCCCATGCAGCGCAGCTGCTGTTCCCAGAGGATGGTGTAGTTCTCGCGGTCGAGGATCTGCGCCTCCACCCTCAGAACCACCTGCCGCTGCAGCACCTGCACCGTTTGGGACTGCTGCCCCCTCTGGTAGAGCGGCGCCTGCAGCTCGTAGCCCTGGACCGTTCCCGAAACGATCGCGTCGGCGGCCTCCTCCCCCGCCAGGGTCAGTCCCAGTGCGCGGGGCAAATCCCTGAGCAGCGCCTCGTGGAGCTCCTGGGTGAGCTCGAAACGGTTGGTCTCGTTCTCGTAGGGGACGATGGCGATGGTGCGAATGTGCGACGGCAGACCCGCGCCCGCCGTGAAGGAGTAGTTGCAGCTCCCCGCGGCGAGCGCCACGAGGGGCACGAGCCGGGTGAGGAACCGGCGCCGGGTGCACGGGCCGCCTCCGCTACGGCTGGTTCGGATACCAGATATCGGGAGGGAACG
>JAPONU010000479.1 GCA_026713745.1 bacterium | reverse complement strand
TCGGCGACCGGCAACGTCGGCTGCGGGGTCTGGGGCGCGCTGGTGCGCGTCGAGCGGAAGGATCCCGCCGAGCTTTCCGGTGGGGAATTGCGGGACCGCGTCGTGGATCTGGCTGAGGCCAGGGCGCGCTTGGAGGGGGAGCATCTGGCGGCGTTGGGCGAACTGGCGTCCCGCTCGGGGGTCCAGAGCGCCGCGCACCGGCTGCGGCCCTGAGTTCCCCAGCGCGGAGTCGGGCCTGGGTGAGAGGGCGGCGTGAGCTGCGTGACGCGCCTGAGTTCCCCAGAGCGGAGTCGGGCCGCTCAGGCCGACCGCGCTATTCGCTGAACTCCGACGCCGACCCGTGCATCATCACGGCTGCGGTATCGCAGCTGCCCGGCAGCTGTGGTACCGCTGAGGATTCCGTCACCGCCAACACGCTCAGCAGTGCGGACAGCGCGGGTCGGGTGATTGTGACCTTCGAGATCGGCTGCACAGCCAGCGCCGACCCGGGCGACCCGGGCGACCCGGGCGACGACCCCGAGCCCGTTGGTCCGCCCATGCCCGAGCCCATGAGTCCGCCCAGGGATGCGCCCACCGGGTGATTCGACCATCGGTTCCCGTCTCTGAGGGGTCTGGCCCTGTGCTGGCGCCCTCGCCGTACTCGCACCAGAGTTGATCGGCGTACCCCTCTGTGTGCCGCCACTCGGCGGCCCGCCGCCCGGGCAGTTGCCGGAGTCGTGCTGGCTCTGGGACCGAGTAACCGCAATTGGACGCATCAATGGTGTCTAGGGTCCGAGGGCGGATATCGGCGCCACCGAGACGCCGTCGGGCCGCTCGTACGAGTAGCCGTCCGAGGCCGTGACCACCAGCAGTTTCGTGGCGTCGCCCATCCTGGCCTCGTCGACCTTGCGCTTCACCGACAGGAGCGAACGGGCCGCCTGCTCGATCTGTTTGCTTCCGCCGAGCTTCACCTCGACGGCGAGCCATCTGCCGTCGCCGGCATCGACGATCGCGTCGGCTTCGGTGCCCGATGCGTCGCCGAATGCGAAGACCTCCGCTCCGGCCGCTTGCGCGTAGACGCGCAGGTCACGAATGACGAGCGATTCGAAGAGGAGACCGAAGGCTTCGGGATCGGCGAGCAGACGCTCCGGCGTCGCCCGCAGGGCGGCAACGGCCAAGGACGGGTCGGCGAAGTGATGTTTCGGACTCTTGAGTAGGGGAGATCGAGAACGCAGGTGCGTTGGCCACACCATGAGCGGTTCCAGCACGTGCAGCCTCTCCAGCGCATCGAGATACGCGCGCACCGAATGGCGGCCCAACGACGCGTCCAGGCTCGCTTCGGCGGCGAGCTTGTTCAGGCTTGCCGCAGTGCCGACGTTGCGTGCCACCGAGCGCAGCAGCGCCCGAACCCGCACCGGGTCCCGGGCGACGCCGTCGACCTGTCCGATGTCGGTGCGCGCCATATCGGCGAGATAGCTCCCGAGGGCGTCGACGATGTCGGCTGTCGGCACGGAGTCGTCGAATCCGGGCCAACCGCCGCGGCACAGCGCATCGACGGCCTCGGGCACACCTCGCCGGGTTGGATCTGCCGTGACGGTGTCCCCACGAAGCAGTCCGGCAAGTGACACCTCCTGTGTGGACCATCCGCGTTCGGCGAGCGACATCGTGCGCAGGGCGAGCCGCTGGATGCGCAGCGCTCCGGAGTGTCGGGTGACGTCGTCGGCGGGCGTGGCCGATCCGGTCAGGATGAACTGGCCCGGGACGCCACGGGCATCGCCGGCGCCTCGCACCGCGCCCCACAGCGCCGGCACGAGTTGCCACTCGTCGAGCAGCCTCGGCACCGGGCCGTCGAGCACCCTGTGGGGTTCCGCCTCCGCGAGCGCCAATGCGGCAGGATCGTGATCGAGCAGCACCTCGCTGCGCGCCAGGTGCTTTGCGAACCACGTCTTGCCGCAGCCCTTCGGCCCTTCGACGAGCAGAGCCCGAGCCGTGCGCAGCATCCGGTCCGCGTTCGCCTCTGCGATGCGCGAGCGGTAGCCCGCCGGCGTGAGCGTTTGGCCCGCGTCGGAGACGTTGTCACTGTCCACCGGCGCCAATCTACCAAATCCGGGTGAGCTGATCTACCAAATCCGGATCAGCGGATCTACCGAATCCGGATCAGCGGAACGACGAAATCGTCCCAGCAAGAGGACGCATGATTCGACTCGACGGCAACCCGAACGGCGGAGGCGACGACCGCTCGGACGAGTGTGGATGAGCCCCACCGGCTTGTCCCGGCGGCGGGGGGGGGTTGCTCGTCTCACGCCCCGGCGCGCTGCTGCGGCGAAATCGCACATCTTCGAAGTCCGGGCGGCATCCGGCAGGCGGCGGTAGTCGGCGTCCTGGGCGTCGAGCCGCAGGCGGAACCGGCAACCGTGGTCAGAGCCGAATCGAACATCGAAGCGACACCCCGACTCACGGAAGGCCGTTCCTCGGTGTGGCCGAGCTCCAGCGGTCACCAGCGGGTCGTGGAGGGCACAGATCGGGCACCCGACCTCGTTGCACAGGGACGAGCCGGCAGGTCCGGCCTTCTTCCGCACCGTTGCGAGGGTGTCAGACCAACTCGTCGATGAGTTTCACCGAGTCGTCGTAGAGGGACTCCATCACGTCGGTGAACGTCGATTCGTCTATCCCGGCGACCGGATCGAGGGGCAGGCGCCAGCCCGCGCACCCGCGATCCTCCCGCGAGAACAGCAGCGCGCACACCCGCGAACGCTCCGACTCCGGCGCCTGATCCCGGAGCAACGGCGCCTGCGGCTCCGCCAGCCGTCCGGCCCGAATGCAGTTGTTGATCTCGCCGAGGAAGAAGTCCGAGTGGGTCGTGAGGGTGACACCCATTCCGGCGTTCACGACGTCGACGAGGAAGGACGCGACCCTCCTCTGCATGGCGGGATGAAGATGCGCCTCGGGTTCGTCGATGGTGAGATGGTCGGCCCCGCCGAGGGCGCCGTTCAGCACGAGCAGGATCGGAGCCAGCTCCGACAGCATCGACGAGGCGCTCGACAGCGGAAAGGTTCCTTCCGGCGTGACCGCGGTGACGGCGGGAACCGAGTTCGCCCGCTGCTCCAGGGCGGTCTCGGCCCGGAGGTCCTTCTCGAGTCCCTCGATCAGCGCGCCGAAGCGCGGATCCTCGTCGTGCATCCACTGGAGGTGCTCCTCCTCACCGAGGAGCAGCGACAGGAAGTCCGCCGAGACGCCGGGGAGAGACCCGATCCGGATCGGTCGGATGCCCGCTGCCGCCGAACCTCGACGGAAACGCTCACCCTGCAATCCTATATCTCGGGGCGTCCGGGGGATCGGAGGATACATCCGTATGCCTCCGGTCGCCGATGCCCGCGGGCCGGTCGAAACGCGCTCCGGAGTCGTAGCGAGGGGTGTCGCAGCAGCCCCTTGCCTCGTGCCCTGCGGAGAGGTCGATGCCGGGCGACGCCGCTGGGCCCGGGTCTCGGCGGCGGTTTCGGCCGGTGTGGCGGCGGCGGGTCGGACGACACGCCTGCCCGTCTCGGCCCCGCCCGTCGGCCCCGGGGGTGGGGGAGACGTGCGAATCCTCGTCAAATGCCACGCGATGCCCCGCCCGTCGGCCCCGGGGTGGGGCTGGGATGGTGAGCCCTGACGCTCCCACGATCTTGCTTGAGAGGGTCTATTGGGGGCGCGGCCCCCGCGCGCCGCGAGCATCCGCTGTTCCCTAGATTGGCGAATGACATGTGGGAGTCATCACGT
>JAPONU010000478.1 GCA_026713745.1 bacterium | reverse complement strand
GAGCCGGCGCCGGGCCGGCCGGCGCCGCGGTGGTGGCTGTGAGGGCCTCGCTGCGTTCCAGTACCGAGGGTGGAGGTGGCGCGTCGCCGCGCCAGACCAGCAACCAGACCAGGATCACCGCCACGACGGCGGCAACCACAGTCGCGGCACCGAGAGTCAGGATCTTCCTACGGCGCGACCAACCGCTGAAACGTTGGGAGATCATGTGCAGTTTCCTCCTGCGGCATCGTACGCCGGTCTGATTCTCCCGACCTCCGTCACTCGGGCAAGAAACCGCTAAGAATCCTGTACGGCATCCGGAATCGGAACCCACCCGGCGCTACGGTCGCCACAGCCATGACCCGTCCCAGCATCCTGGTGGCAGAGGACGACCCCGCCATCGCCAACGCCCTTCAGCGGGCGCTGCAGCACGAGGGCTACGAGACGCGTCGCGCCGGCGACGGTGCGCAGGCCCTCGAGATGCTGGCCGGGCGGGCGACGAACCATGGACGGCTCCGGACCTGGCGGATCCGGCGACCGACGCCGCAGGACGGGCGCGGCGCCGCACCAACCGGGACATCACCACCGAAGCGGAGTCTCGATGCACGGTCCAGGGTCAGCGGGGATCGCTCAGCCGGGTGCGGCTCCGGCGGCGACCGGACGGCTTTCGTCGGCACCCCAGGCCGACCAGGAGCCCACGAACAGGCGGCCCGGCCCGAGTCCCGCCACCTCGAGCGCCAACAGATCCAGGTTGGCGCTGACGCCTGAGCCGCAGTAGGCCACCACTCCGGTCTCGCCATCGACACCCAGTTCCTCGTACATCTCCCGGAGCGCCGCGGGGCTCAGCAACGTGCCGTCGGCGTTGAGGTTGGCGGCACACGGAGCGCTGACGGCACCGGGAACGTGGCCGAATCGCGGATCGATGGCGTTCGGCTCGCCCCGGTAACGCTCGGTCGAGCGGGCGTCGAGCACGACGGTCCCAGCGGCACGGCGCAACCCGTCCACCTCGTCGATGGTGGCGAACGGCTCCCGGGGCCACGGGCGGGGAGTGAAGTGAGCATGCACCCGCTCGGGCACTGCAGTGCTCAGCGAGCCCGGCCAAGCGGCGAGGCCTCCGTCCAGAACCGCCGCAGACTCGCCGAGCGAGCGCAGCATCCACCAGAGCCGCCCGGCGACCATGCCACCGGCATCGTCATAGGCCACCACCGGGCAGCCGTCACCGATGCCCGCCACACCCAGCGCCGCGGCAAAGACCTCCGGGTCGGGAAGGGGATGGCGCCCGCCGCTACGGCTCGGCGACGCCGAGAGGCCTTCGTCCAGGTTCAGGAACACCGCGCCGGGGATGTGCCCCGTCTCGTAGGCGGCTCGGCCGGAGCGTCCGTCGAGGTACCACCGCACGTCGGCGACCACCACGCGGTCAAGATTCTCGTGGAGCCAGGTCCCACTCACGACGGGCCCGGCCAGCGCGGCGCCGGTGGGCTGGTTCACAGTCAGCGTCCCACGAACCGGGCCTTGCCGGGTCCGTGCTCGACAAAGCCGGCGACCCCGATCCGGGCGTCCTCGGTGGCGAAGGCCGCCAGGAACTCCGCCGTCTCCACGTCGAGGGCGGCATCCAGCGGCAGATCGATCCCCTCGTTGACGGCGGCCTTGGCGTGGCGCAGCGCGGCCGGACCGGCGGCGAAACGCTCGGCCATGGCGACCGCCTGCTCGAACGTCTCGGCCGCGGGATGCACGGCGTCGGCCAGGCCAATGGCCAGAGCCTCGTCGGCAGCGACGAGGCGACCGCTGTAGATGATGTCCTTGGCGCGACCGACACCGACGAGCCGGGGCAGGCGCTGCGTGCCGCCGGCCCCGGGGATGATGCCCAGCAGGATCTCGGGTTGGCCGAAGGTGGCATCGTCGGCGGCGACACGGAAATCGGCGGCCATGGCCAGTTCGCAGCCGCCGCCGAGGGCGTAGCCGTTGACCGCGGCAACGAGGATCTGCGGTATGCGCTCCAGCTTGCGCACTGCGGCGCTGAGGCTCACCGGCGACCCCGATCCCGGGTCGGCGCCGGGCTGGAACTCCTTGATGTCGGCGCCGGCGGCGAAGATCTTCGGACCGCCCCACAGCACCGCGGCGCGGATGTCCCGACGCTCTGCCAACTCGTCGGCCACCGCGGCGATCTCGGCGGTCACAGCGTTGCTGAGGGCATTCATCCGCGGTCGGTCCAGACGGATGGTGGCGACACCGGAAGCGGCGTCGGGTTGGAGGTGCACGAACTCGCTCATGGCCGGTCAAGCTATCCGGCCACGAGACTGGCCAATGCCCAGATGGCGGCCACCGTGCCGACAGCGATCATGATGAGGCTCCGGGCGAGGGGTGGCCGGGGCAAGTCCGCCGCGGCACGGCCAGGTGGCCGCGGGCGGGTGAGGGCCAGGATGTTGCCGACCGCCATCGCACCGCCGAGGGCGAGCACCAGCCAGCGCAGGATGTCGTCGCCCAAGAAGACCACCCGCTCAGAACTCCCCTTCCGACGAGCGCTCGCTGAGGTTGTC
>JAPONU010000477.1 GCA_026713745.1 bacterium | reverse complement strand
TTCGCCGTCTCGGAGGTGAGGTTCCGCACCACGCTCACCACGACGATCGCCAGGGCGGCCACACCTGCGACGAGCAGCGCCCATTCGGTCGTGGTGAGACCTCGCTCGTCGTCGTTCAGCCGCGCCCGGATCCTCGACGCCGTCGATGACAGCCGGATCCAGCCTCGAATGCACAGTTCCTGCATCGGTCGTTCCATTGGTTCCTCCTGTGGTGTTGGCCGTGTGCTTGCGATCGGCGCGGGCGCGCCGGCCCGCATCGACTCGGCGAGGTGACGCCGTGCTTCGGTGGTCGCCGCGTGCCTGCGATCGGCGCGGGCGCGCTCGGAGTCCCGGCAGCCGGCTGCGTACCCGCCGGCGCGCTCGCTGTGATGGCGTCCTGGGGGTTCACGGCGCGCTCGGAATCCCGGCAGCCGGCTGCGTACCCGGCGCGCCGGACCGTCCCGGTGCCGGACCGGTGGCCGGCGCGGCTCACAGCATCTCCAGCAGTGAACTGAGGGCCGGGTAGCCGACGAACATGACGAAGGCGAGCGCCACGACGACGGTGGGGATCGACATGCGCTCGGTCGTGGAGTCGGCCTTCATGCGGGCATTCGCCAGTTCGAGCGCGCTGAGCATCTCCGCCCTGCAGGCCAGCGCCTCGGCGGGGCTGGCCCCCTGCTCGGCGGTGAGGCGGATCGTGGCTGCCAACTCCTCGACATCGGGCACGCCGATCTCGGCCGCGAGGCGCTGGAATCCCGCCGCGGGCGGCCTGCCGTTCACCCGGCTCCAGTCCATCGCCGCCTTCAGCTCGTCGAAGGCCCAACCGCTCCCGACCGCGGCGGCCTGGTAGAGCGCCCCGTCGCTGTGGCTCCCGCCGGCGACGAGGATCTTGACCAGGTCCATGTAGGCGCTGAGAGCCCGCAGGAACTGCTCCCGCCGCTCGGCCGCTTTCTTGCGCAGTGACCCGTCGGCGCCGACGTAGCCGCCGAGGACACCGAGGGCCACCAGGACCAGGACACCCCACGCCGGCGGGGCGAAGCCCACCAGGCGCGCGCCGAACCCAACACCGGCGAGCGCCCCCGCGGCCGCCAACGCGCCCGCCAGCTTCGCGAAGGCGTGCTCGGCGGGGCTTCGGCCGATGATTCGCAGGTCCGCCCCCAAGGTTCCGAGATCGAAGCCGAACGACTCGACGACCTGCAGGGCCTTCCGCTCGGCGCGGTTGCGCCAGCCCGCGCGCTGCTCGCCGGCGACGTCGCCCGTGTCGAGCCTCGGCTCGTGGTACTCCCGGAGAGCCCGCAGCAGGGGCACGGGCCGCCTCAGCAGGCCGCGGCCGACGAGCCAGACCCCGGCACCCACGAGCGCCCCGACGAGTGCCGTCATCGCACCAACCGGGCCATCCCCGCGGCAGCGGGGTCGAAGTAGCGCTCCGGCGCCGGCACCCGGCCGAGTCGCGCCAGCAGCCAGAAGCCGCCCAGGAACACGCAGCCGATGCCCGTCAGCACGACTTGGCCCTCGAAGCCGTCATACGGCGCCAGGTAGCCGCGATCCACGAGGTACAACCCGCCGGCCATCACCGCGGTCGTTCCCACGATGAGGCGGGCCGAGGTGCGGTAGCGCGCCCGGGCGGCGTCGGCCTCGACCACCAGGCGGCTCTCGGCCCGCACCACCTGCGCCTGCGACCGGAGCAGCGCCACCAGGTCCTGCGCACCCTGGACCGACGCCAGGATCAGCGAGGCGGCGACCTTATCGACGGCCGGATGGGCCACATCGGCCGCGAAGGCCAGCAGAGCCTCGGGCAGGGGACGGACCTCCAGGCGGGCGGCGAGTTCCTGCACCTCCCGGCGGATTGCCGCCGGCGCCGCGGCGGCCGAGCCGACGATGGCCCGCTCGATGCCCCCACCGGCGGCCAGGATGGCGTAGAGCATCTCGATCCAGCCGGCAATGGCGTCGCCGCGCTCGCTGATGGCGCGCAGACCTTGGCCCTTGCTGAACCGCCCCGCGAACAGCGCGATCCCGGCGGCCACGAGCACGCCGGCACTGAGCCATCCCGTGACGGCGAAGATCACAACCCCGGCAACGGTGGCGATCGAGCTGCGGCGCAGGGTCACCAACGAGGCCGCGACGCCCCGTGCGGCGCCCCGGCCCCGGGGAACCATCACCCGTCCGCGCACGCCGGCTGTCAGCACCCAGGTGCCGAGGCCGGCCAGTGCCCCGCAGACCACGATCGCCAGGTGGCTCACTGGTCCCACCAGCCCTCGGGACGTTGCATGGCCGCGAGTGGCGGTGTCGGGGAGCACCGCGCTGGGTGGCTCACTGGTCCCACCAGCCCTCGGGACGTTGCATGAGGCTTGCGTCGAAGCCCGCCTCGATGAGCCTGCGGAGCGTTGGTTCGGCCCGCAGCGGCTCACCCGAGGGCACTGCCCAGCCGCCCGGCGACGGCCGCCAGATCTCGTTGGAGAGCACGTGGGTGTCCGTCGAGCCCACCACCTCGCGGATGCTCGTGATCCGCCTCGTCCCGCCGATCGCCTCGACGTGCACCACGAAATCCACCGCCGAACCCACGAGCCGGTACGTGAAGGCCCGGGAGAACTGCTGAGGTGTCAGCGAGGCGTACATGGTGAGCCGCTCGAAGGCCTCGGCGGTGCTGTTGGCGTGGATGGTGCACAGCGAGCCGTCCTGGCCCGAGGTCATGGCCAGCAGCATCCCCAGCACCTCCGGACCGCGTACTTCGCCCACGACGATGCGGTCAGCATGCATACGCAGGCACTCCCGCAGCAGCGCCTCGAGCGGGAAGGCCCCGGCGCCCTCCACGTTGGGGGCGCGGGCTTCCAGGACCCCGATGTCGGGATGCAGGTCCGCGTAGTGGTGCAGACCCAGCTCCAACTCGTCCTCGACGGTGATGATGCGCTCGTGCGGCGGCACCTCGTTCAACAGGCTCCGCACGAGGGTGGTCTTGCCGGCGCCCATCCCGCCGCACACCACGGTGTTGAACCCGGCGCGCACCGCGGCGCAGAAGAACGATTCGATGGCACGGTCGAACATGCCCGCTGAACGCAGTTCCGACAGGCGCGCCAGGTCGGGGTCGTGCAGGCGGATGGTCACCATCGGCACCAGGGACACCGCCATGACGGCGTGCAGCCGGCCGCCGTTGGGCAGGCGCATGTTGAGCACCGGCGAGGACACGTCGAAGCGGCGGCCGCTGCGATCCAGGGTGGCGCCGACCCAGCGGATCTGCTCGATGAGCTCGTCGTTGCTGGCGGCCACCGGTTCGCCCCGGCGCTTGTTGCCCCGCCGGTCCACCAGCCAGACGTCGTCGAAACCGTTGATATGGATGTCCGTGAGGTTCGGATCGTTGAGGTACTTCTCCCACGGACCGGTTCCGAAGGCGTAGGCCAGAGCCGCACCTGCCAGGCCCTCCTCGGCCGCGGCGTCGAGCATGGGCGCCCCGATCACCAGACGGTGCTGTGCCAGGCTCACCATCCACTCGCCGATGACGCCCCTGGCCCGCTCACGGCGCTCGGAGTCACCCGGACGCCGCCCGGCCCGGTTCTCCTGCTCGATCCAGAAGGCCAGCTCGCTGCGCAGGTGCTCCAGCAGTCCCTCGAGCAGGCCTTCGGGGAATCTCTCCTCGCCGCGGCCCCGGCCGGCGGGGGGAGTTGCCGGAAGCACCCCGGCGGCATCGCCGGCTCCGCCCACCGCCTGTGGCTCCGGATGCGCTCCGGGCGCACGCCGGGAGTCGCTCACGTGACTTCGGGGGCCGAGGGCACCGGCGTGCCCGCGGCGGAGAGATGTACCAGCAGATCGGTCACTGGCCGGACCGTGCGCGCCAGCAGCGACTTCCGCAAAGCCCGCTCACGCCCCCCGTCGCCGGCCAGTGCCGCGGCGCCCCGGGAATCAGCGGCTACCGCGGCGAGGACCCGGGCGCGGTCCCCGGTGGTCTGGCGCAGTGCCGTGTCGATCTCGCCCACCGGGTAGGAACCGTCGCCGACCACCACTGCCAGCAGAGGCCGGTTAGCCGACAGCCCCTCGGCCCGGTCGAGGAGAACGGCAAGGCTCTCGAACCGCGGCCGCACGACCACGATAACGAAGTCGGCCTGTTCACACAGGCGTGCCTGCGCTGGGGCGACCCGCAGGCGACCCGCGTCGACCAGCAGGTCGGTGTCGCGCAGGCTTCGGTCCAGCGCGCCGAAGTCGACCTGCTCGAGGGCGGAGCCGGTAGACGCGCCCCCGGACGCCACCAGCACGGGAGGGCCGCCGGGCAGTCGCTGGCAGGCCGACCAGAACTCGGTCTCGCTCACACCGTGGCGCGAGACGGCGGCGAAGCTCACCAGGCTGGGTCGCTCGGGATGCAACCCGAAGCGAGGAGCAAGGGCACCGCCGTCGGCGTCGGCCTCGACGACTGCGACCCGCCGGTGGCGCGGCCACTGGTAGGCCACGCAGGTAACCAGCGTCGTCACCCCCGGCGCCTCCTTGAGGGAGCCGAACACGACGAGACTCACGAGGTGACCTCGGCGAGACGAGGGCCGGCCGCCGTCGCCGCAACCACCCGCGGCGCCGCGGTTCTGGGCACCAGCAGCGACACGAGCGCATCGCTGCCCTCCCCGCTGCCGAGCCACAGCACGTCGAACACCTCCGCCCCCGACACCACTACCGGGTCGTCCCAGCCGACCAGCGGCTCGGTGGTGAGCAGATCCACGACGTCGCCGACCGAGAGCGTGCTCACCGGGTACCGCCCGGCTCCGAGTCGCAGACCCACCACCGCGTAGTCCGGGGGGATGGTCGATCCGGTGTCAAGTAGGGAGCCGCTCACGAACCCGCCTGCGTTGGTGCCGAACGCGACCGTCCGTCCCACGACGTCGGTAGCGGCGGCCACGTCCACCACGTCGACGGGAGTGTCGCTCTCGATGCTCGCCACCGTGAGGTCCTCCGGCGCCACCACCTGCCCCCTGCTCATGTCGTTCGCCCACACCAGCACGGGGGCGCGGGGTGGCTGCCGGCCTGCCAGCATCAGTGCGCCGATCGCCCCGAGCCCGATGAGAACCACCCCGACCGCCAACTCGGGGACACGGCGCCGCACGGCGCGTGCCGCCCCCGGAGTTCCCCCAGGCCCCGCCGCCGGGCTCTGGAGCGCCTCGGCGGACCCGGGGTGGCGCCCGCCGGGTGATGCCCCGGGTCTCCGTGGCTGCCCCGGCGTCGCCGGTGCCTCCGCCACCGGTGGTCCATCCGGCCGCCCCGAGACCGAAGCTGTGGGTCCGGGAATTACCGAACCTGCTGGTGGCGAGCCCCTGAACGACACTGACCGGACCTCCTCTGCACTCGCGACGGCTCGGGCTGCCCCGGGGGCTGCAAGGGGGACACGGTGTGTCGTGCGATCCGGCACTGCACCGCCGACAGGAGCGGCTCGGCCACGGCGGTGAGAGTGGGGAGGTGGAATCTCCCGATCACCCGTCCCGTCCGCTGCCTGCGGGACGGGACGGGCTTCAGATGAGAGTCAGACTAATGGGTGTAGATCGGATTTACAAGAACTAGATGGACAATGTTGGAAATATATTCTTCTTTGTCTATAAGGAGTCATGCGCAGGCAGAGGGTCGGGATCGTGGCGGCTGCACTGGTGACCGGCGCCACCGCCGGGCTGATCGACATCGAGAAGGCACTATTTATCGCCTGGCTGGCGGTGCTGGCAACCCTGTCCTGGCACGACTTGCGCACACGCCTCATCCCCACCGCCATCGTGAACCCCGCAACCCTCGTGGGGTGCGCTGCCCTGGCCGGCACGGCCTGGCGCAGCGGCACGCCCCTGCGGCTCGGCGTCGCGGCGGCCACCGCCGCGGTCGCCTACGGCGGGTTCGCCGCGCTGCACGCCCTCAACCCGGCCGGCCTGGGCTACGGCGACGTGCGCCTCAGCGGCCTGCTGGGGCTGTTCCTGGGATGGCTCGACCCCGGCGCCATGGCGGCGGCCGCGCTGGTGGGGGGCGCCGGCGCGGCAGCCACAGCGCTGGCGGTATCGGTGCGCCGCCGGAACCTCGGCGCAACCCTGCCGTTCGGCCCGTTCCTCGCCGTCGGCGGCGCGGCCGTGGCCCTGCTGCACGCCGAGGCCCCGCTGGGGTTCGGCTGAGGAGCCCGGGCAGTGTGCCGTGTGTCGAACCTTGGCGTGACGCCCGCTACCGGGTGCAGCGGTGGCCGCCGGTTGCCCTGCGGCGCGCCGCCCGCGGGCCGCTGCAACGCTTCACTCGCCGCGGCGCCAGACCTCCAGGGCGGCCCGCATGGAGGGTTCCAGCCAGGCATCGAAGCGCCTGCGGCTCCCGGCGACGGTGTCGCGGAAGTTCACCTGGAACGGCTCCCGGGACACCACCTGATGGTCGTAGATCTGGCCACCCCGCTTGCGGTAGAAGATGAGGACCGAGGCCACCACGCCCCGGAACGACTGCCCCACCGCGTGGAACGACAGCAGGATCTCCGAGCGCCCGTTGGGGGTCTCCAGCCCGATGCGGTTCCAGGCGCTGAAGTTGCGCAGGTTGGCGAAGTAGCCCTGACGCCGGACGCCGTCGATGACCTGCTTGCGGTGCCAGCTGCGGCGCTCGGGATGGTCGGGGGGCGAGTAGTCGGCGAATGCCCGGCGCTCGCCGCTGCCGTCGTCGATGGCGGCGATGAGATCGGATTCGATACCGGCCACGCGCGCCTTGGCGTGCCAGAACACCTCGGTGGCGACGGTCACGGCGTCGGCGAAATTGCGTCGCATGCTCGATGTGCCCGTCCGGAACTGATCCGAGATGACCGACAGCACACCGGTGAGATCGTCGGGCTCGGCGGGCACCCGGCCGAGCGTGCTGACCCCCAGCAGGAAGCTGCGGCGCTGGGATGTGGCCACGACTCCGCCCAGCGACGCCAGCCCGTCGCCGTGGGCCACCGCGCAGGCGTCGGCGAAGGCGTTGCGGTCCTCCCGGCGCACCGTGAGCGGGAAGAGATCGGCCGCCATGAGGCTGTAGGACGCAACCGCCCGCGCCACGCGGTCGCTCATGAGGCCGAATGGGCGCAGCCGCCCGAGCGCGTGCAGCAACCATGCCGCCACCAGCTCCGGGGCCGGCTCGTTGGTCGGCGGCGGGATGGCGTCGATGACCCGCTCCAGGGACTCGGTGGAGTCGGCGCCGTCCTCGGCTGCTTCCCGCTCGCCGCCAGATTGGAGTTGTTCGAGCTTCAGCAGGCGCTGGTGCATCTCGAGGATCAAGTCCAGGTCCAGCGGCGGCCGCTCGTCGGGCTCGTCATCCAGCCGGTCCAGCAGCCACAGCACCACGTCCCGCAGCAGGGACAGGATGTCCACCTCCCACTGCTCCATGTCTGTGGCGCCCGCCGCGTCCCGCCCGGCGGCGTCGAACCCGTTGATCGCCAGACGGAAGGAGAGGCCCCGATTCACGTTGACGAGCCGCTCGGCGGCGGCGATGTCCAGCGCCCACTCGCGGGCGAGACGTGCCTCCACCGCCGCAAGACCGTCGGGGTTCTCGTCCAGGCACAGGTCGCGAATGTCCGCCCATGCCTCGGCTATCGCGGCGCACTCGCCGCTCGGAGCATCCCAATCGATCGCCGCCAGGTCCCCCGGGGGACCGTTGGCCGCGTGACCATTGTCCATTGAACGTCTCTTCACCTACAGCATACGACAGAACTGTTCATATACTGCGAATTATTTCATTGTACTTCCTCTGGGAACTTACAATGTATCAGAGTCGTTGGGGCCGGAATCACCGCCCCACTCTCGTCGGCGAGGCCGCGAGTATCACCCGTCTCCCCACGCACGGGTGCTGAAATGGGTCACGGCTGCCAACCGGCCGCAGGTTGGGCCGCGCCGGCCCCAATGCCGGTCGAGTTCTGCCGCGACGAGACCGGCGGGCCGACCACCTCGCCTGCCGAGGGGCGATTTCGCCGGCCGCTCGCCGGGTCGGACGGCAGGGCCGCCCGGCGGCCACCCGCACGAACCGAAGAACCAGGATCCACAGAACCACAGTGAGAACCCACCCATGAGCCCGCAACAGACCCTGCGACCCGCGGCCGGCGCGCCGTTCGCCGGCGAGATCATCGAGGTGCCCATCGTCGACGAGGTGTCGGAGTCTTTCCTGGCGTACTCGCTGTCGGTGATCACGTCCCGGGCGATTCCCGATGTGCGCGACGGTCTCAAGCCTGTGCAGCGGCGGATCCTGTACTCGATGCTGCGCATGGGGCTGCGGCCCGAATCGCCGCACCGCAAATGCGCCCGGGTGGTCGGCGACACGATGGGCAAGTACCACCCCCACGGCGACGCAGCCATCTACGACGCCCTGGTGCGGATGGGCCAGGACTTCAGCCGGGCCGTGCCGCTGGTGGACCCCCAGGGCAACTTCGGCACCCTCGACGACCCCCCGGCGGCCGCCCGCTACACCGAGTGCCGGCTGGCGGCGGCGGCCTCCGAGATGCTCGACGAGCTGGACGAGGACACGGTGGACTTCCGCGCCAGCTACGACGGCGAGGCCTCCGAACCGGTGTGCCTGCCGGGACGGCTGCCGAACCTGCTGGTGAACGGCACCAGCGGGATCGCCGTGGGCATGGCCACCAACATGGCGCCGCACAACCTCCGCGAGGTACACGAGGCGGTGCGCCTGCAGATGGCCGACCCCGAAATCTCCAACGAGGCCTTGCGGACGGTACTGCCCGGGCCGGACTTCCCCTCCGGCGGCGTCGTGCTGGACGACGGGCTGGCCGAGACGTACGCCCGGGGGCGGGGGACGATCCGGGTGAGGGCGCGAGCGGAGATCATCGAGGTGGGTCCCCGCCGGCAGGCGATCCGCGTCCTGGAGCTGCCGTGGCTGGTGGGACCCGAGAAGGTGGTCAGTCGGATCAAGGAGGTCGTCGCCGCCGGGCGGCTCGAAGGGGTGGAGGACGTCAAGAACCTGTCGGACCGCCACACCGGGCTGTGCATCCAGGTGGACTGCCGGCCCGGCACCGACGCCGCCGCCGTGCTCGGGAGGCTCTGGCGTCTGGCCCCCCTCGAGGAGACGTTCGCCCTCAACAACGTGGTGCTGGCCGGCGGGGTGCCGGTGACGTGCTCGCTGAAGGACCTGCTGGGGCACTACATCGACCATCGCCTCGAGGTGGTCGTGCGGCGCACCCGGTTCCGGGCGGCGGCCGCCACCGAACGGCTGGAAGTCCTCGAGGGTCTCATGATCGCGCTGGACAACATCGAGCGGGTCGTGGCCATCATCCGCGGCAGCGCCAGCGCGGAGGCCGCCCGGGAGGCGCTGTGCGAGCAGCTGTCCCTCAGCGAGCTGCAGGCCGAGGCCGTACTGGCCATGCGGCTGCGGCGCCTCGCCGCCCTCGAGCGCGATCGCATCGTCACCGAGGGCGACCGGCTGGTGGCCGCCCTGGCCGGATACCGGGAACTGCTGGGGTCCGAGGCGAAGCGGCGGGCCGCGGTGGTGACCGAACTGGGCGATCTGGCCGAGCGCTACGGCCGGCCGCGCCGCAGCCGCATCATCCCGGCCGGCGAGGCCGACGCCGCATCGCCGGGTGCCGCGGGCACCGCAGGCTCGGCGCGCGGATCGGCCGCAGGCGCCACCGCCGAAGCCTTGCTGGTGACGCTGTCGAGCACCGGACTCGTGGGCCGGTCGCCGGTCAGCGCGGCGCGGCGACGCACTCTGGGACGCCACGACCTGGTGCGCGCCTCGACGCTGGTGGCCACCGGGGGCAGTGTCTGGGCGCTCACCAGCGCGGGGCGCGCGGTGCCGCTTGGGGCCTCAGCGGTGCCCGAGGTGGCCGGTCGCAGCCGGGGAACGCCCGGTGGCGAAGTGTTCGATCTGGCCGGCGGCGAACGGATCCGGGGCCTGCTGGCGGCGCCGGACCGCAGCGGGGGCGCGGAGACCGCCGGCGACGACGGCTCGGGCATCGGCGACGTGATCCTGGTGACCCGGGGCGGAGGCGCAAAGCGGCTGGCGGCCGAGGAACTGGCCGTCGGCGGCTCGGTCCCCGGCGCCCGGACGGTCCTGGCGCTGAGCGACGGCGACGAGGTTGTGGCGGCCTTCGCCTACCCACCGGGAGCCGACATCGTGCTGGTCTCCACCGACGGCTCGCTGCTTCGCACCCCCGCCGAGGGGCTGCCGCGGCGGCGCTCCGCCGCCGGTGGCACCAGCGGCATGAAACTGCGGGCGGGCGCCTCGGTGCTGGGCGCCGGGGCGCTGTTCGGCGAGGCCTACGTGATCGTGGTGACGACCAGCGGCGCCGCCAAGGCCACGCCTGCCGGGGACTTCTCGGCTGCCGGGCGGGGCGGCATGGGTGTGCGGGTCTGCTCGCTGCGCGACGGCGAGACGCTGCGGGACGCCTACGTGGGGCCGCTCGTGGACGTCTTCGTGCTCACCGGCGATCGGCCCAGCGCCCCCGACGGCGAGCCGGTGCCGTTCCCGCTGCCGCCGACCCGTCGCGGGCTGGTTGCCCGCTCGGGCCCCAAGGCAATCCTGGCCGCCGGTCAGAGGCGATGGTGACGATGCCGGCACGACCCGACGCCCCGCGGCTGTTCGATCCTGCGAGCGCGGCGAGCGCCGAGACGGCCGACGAGCCGGAGGCCGCCCCGCCCGAGGCCCGCGAGGCGAAGCCGCGCGGCAACGGCTCGCCGGCCACCGCGAGCGACTCCCCGCGGCCCTCCCGGCCTGCGTCGAGCGCGGGCCCGGAGGCAGACTCCGAGCGGGACGCCGGGCACTACGAGGCCGACTCCATCCAGACCCTGGAGGGCCTCGAGGCGGTCCGCAAGCGGCCCGGCATGTACATCGGGGGCACCGGCAGCGACGGGCTCATGCACCTGGTGTGGGAACTGATCGACAACGGCGTCGACGAGGCGGCCGCCGGCGCTGCCCGCCGCATCGACGTGACCTTCGGCGGCGACGGCTCGGTGACCGTGCGCGACGACGGCCGCGGCATCCCCGTGGGCAATCCTCCGGGGCGGGACGTCTCGGCGGTGGAGGTGGTGTTCTCGGAGTTGCACGCCGGCGGCAAGTTCGGCGGTGGCACCAACGGGTCCGCCTACGGCGCCAGCGGCGGGCTGCACGGTGTGGGCGCCTCGGTGGTCAACGCCCTGTCGCAGCGGATGCGCGTGGAGGTGGGGCGTGACGGCCACATCTGGCGGTTGGATTTCGACCAGCGGCGGGCCGGCCGGCGCGACGGCGACGGGTTCACGCCCACCCACGACCTGCAGAGGCTGAAGCTCACGCGGCGCACCTTCACGCAGGTGCGCTTCTGGCCCGACTGGGAGCTCTTCGACGAAGAGGCCTCCTTCGACCACGCCGCCACCTGCGAGCGGGTGCGTCTCATGTGCCACCTGGTTCCGGGCCTGCGGGTGACGGTCACCGACCGGCGACGGGGAGCCGGCGGCGAACCCTTCGACTTCCGCTCCGAGAAGGGTCTGGGCGGGCTGGTCGCCGAGTTGGCCGGCGGCGGCGGTGCCGTCACCCGGATCATCGACGTCTCCGGCGGGGGCAGGTTCGAAGAGAAGGTGCCGGTTGACGGCCGGCTCACCACCGTCGAGCGCGAATGCTCGGTGTCGGCCGCGCTGCAATGGGTCGACGGCTACAGCCCCAACGTGACCAGCTTCGTGAACACCATCCCCACGCCCGCCGGCGGGACGCACCTGGCCGGCTTCGAGCGGGCGCTCACCCGGGCGGTGAACGACGTACTGCTGGACGGCTCCAAGAAGCTGGCTCGCTCCGGCGAGCGCGCCGGCCGGGAGGAAGTGCAGGAGGGGCTGGTGGCCGCCCTGCAGGTGGTGGTGCCCGAGCCGCAGTTCCGGGGCCAGACCAAGCAGGAACTCGGCACTCCTGCGGTGCAGTCCATCGTCTACGACGCCGTCAAGTCGGCCCTGACAGCGTGGTTCACCAGCGAGGGGCCGCGCAGCAACGTCACCGCCCTGCGGGCGAAGATCAGCGACGCCGTCGAGGCCAAGGCGGCCTCCCGGCAACTACAGGCCGACCGCCGCAAGGCCTCGTCGCTGGGCTCGGCGGGCCTGCCGGACAAGCTGGCGGACTGCAGGGTTCACGGACCCGACAGCGAACTGGTCATCGTGGAGGGCGAGTCGGCGGCCGGGCCGGCCAAGGCGGGGCGCAACGCCCACAACGTGGCCATCCTGCCGCTGCGGGGCAAGCTGGTGAACGCCGCCAAGGCCTCGTTGCGCCAGGTGTTGGAGAACGCCGAGGCGCAGGCGCTGTTCCGCTCGGTGGGCGCCGGAGTGGGGGCCGACTTCGACTCGGGGGCCGCCCGCTACGGGCGCATCGTGATCCTGTGCGACGCCGATGTGGACGGCAGCCACATCCGCTGCCTGCTGCTGACGCTGATCCACGCCTACATGCGGCCGCTGCTGGCCGAAGGGCGGGTGTACGCCGCCCAGCCGCCGCTGTTCACCACGCGGGTCGGCAAGGAGACCTACCGGGCCTTCAGCGACGCCGAGCGCGACGCCATCGGAGCCCGGCTGGGAAAGAGACGCCCCGATGGAGCCTCTTCGATCCGCTGGCAGCGCTTCAAAGGGCTCGGCGAGATGAACACCGACGAACTGGCGCACTGCGCTCTGGACCCGGCCACCCGCACGCTGCGCCGCATCACCGTCGCCGACGCGGCCGAGGCCCGCAAGCTGCTGGAGGTGCTGATGGGCTCCGACGTGGCGCAGCGCCGCGACTACATCGGGCGCCACAGCAGCCTGGTGGACCCCGCTACGCTGGACATCTGAGCACCCGCCGCGCCGCTCATCGGAGCACCCGCACCCGCAACACCGCTCATCGGAGCACCCGCAACACCGCTCATCGAGCACCCGCACCCGCAACGCCGCTCATCGAGCACCCGCACCCGCAACGCCGCTCATCGGAGCACCCGCAACACCGCCCGACGCCGCCCTGAGCCGTCATTCCGGCGGAAGCCGGAATCCAAGGGCTCCGCGACCCTGTGCACCTGCGCCGGGCGGCAATAGCCTGCCGATCCGATGACATTCCCGGGGCCCGAAGAACTCGGGCGGGGGCTCGTGGTGACCGCCGGAGCGGAACTCGGCGCCGGACTGGCGGCCGCCCGCGACTGGGACCGGGTGCGGGTCGATGAGTCACTTCTGGCCGAGGCGTCCGGCGAGGGCCCCGCCGGCGGTGCGGGCCTCCCGCCCGGCGGCATCGCACTGGAGCCGGATGCCGCCGGGCGGCTGGGTGAGGCCGTCGAGAGGCTGCACCGGACGTGGGCCTCCCGCCGGCCGGTGATCGTGGAACTGGATCTGCCCGCTGAGGCGCTGGGTTGGCTGCGGCGCCCGATGACCGTCGAGCGTCGGGTCTACGAGCTGGGGGCCGAGTTCACGCTGCTGGCCGATCGGCTGCAGTTCCTGCTGTGGCGCAACAACTACGACGCCCGGAGTGGCGAGCCGGTGTGGTGGTGGGCCCGCAAGGCCACCGGCCTGGGGGCGACCGCCGGCGGGAAGGCCGACGTGATGCTGCGCGACGGCAGCGAGGCGTGGGTCGACGGCGGACCTCGCCGGCCCCTCGACCTGCCGACCGTCCACGCGGAGTCGGTGGAGCTGGGTCGCCTGCGGCTGCAACCGCGATCGCTCGCCGCCACCGGCGACGGCACATTGCTGGCTCCCGACCAGCGGGCTGCCGTCGAGCACCAGCGGGGCCCGGTCCGCGTGGTGGCACCGGCGGGCTCGGGCAAGACCCGCACGCTGAACGCCCGGCTGCTGCACCTCACCGACGACCGGGGTGTGGAGCCGTCGCTGGTCACCGCCGTGGCCTACAACAACCGGGCCGCCGAGGAGATGCGTCAGCGGCTGCAGCGGCCCGACCTGCAGATCCGCACGATCCACTCGCTGGGTTGGCGGATCGTCCGGGACGTGCGCCCCGACGCCACACTGCTCGGCGAGCGCGAGGTGCGGGGCCGCCTGCAGCGGATCCTGCCGCACACCCGCCGGGCCGGCAAGGACGTCTTCGGCCCGTACATCGAGGCGCTGGCCGACGTGCGCATCGCCCTGCGCCATCCCGAGACCGTCGAGGTCGAGCGCAACGACGTGCCGGGCTTCGCCGGCATCTTCGAGACGTACCGCGCCGGTCTGGCCGAGCGGGACGAGTGCGACTTCGACGAGCAGGTCTACGAGGCAATCCGGCTGCTGCTGGCCGACCCCGAGTTGCGGGCCCGCTGGCAGGGGCGCTGCCGGCACCTGCTGGTGGACGAGTTCCAGGACCTCACACCGGCCTACCTGCTGTTGCTGCGACTGCTGGCCTCGCCGGGGTTGAACGTCTTCGGCGTCGGCGACGACGACCAGACCATCTACGGCTACGCGGGTGCGGACCCCAAGTTCCTGCTGGAGTACGAGCGGTTGTTCCCCGGCGCCGGCGAGGCCGCCCTGGAGGTCTCCTACCGCTGCCCGCCCGAGGTGGTGGCTGCCGTCGGCAACCTGCTCGTGCACAACCAGCGGCGACTGCCCAAGACGGTCCGGGCCGCGTCGGACGCCGGCTCAACGGGAGCCAACTCGCTTCGACGCCGGCCTGCGGGCCCTGGCACGCCCGCGGCCAACATCCCCGGCGCCGCATCCGCCGGCGACATCTCGCATCCGAGCACCGACCTCCCACCCGCCGACACCCCACATGCCGGCACCGACACCCTCGCCGCTCCCACCGGCGACATCCCACGTCCCGGCACCGACCTCCCACCCGCCGACACCTCACATGCCGGCACCGACACCCTCGCCGCTCCCACCGGCGACATCCCACGTCCCGGCACCGACCTCCCACCCGCCGACACCTCACATCCCGCCGTCCCTTGCGCCTTCAGCATCCAGCGGCTGGCCGACGAGCGGATGGCGGCGACGGCCGCCGCGGTCGTCACGGGCTGGCAGGCAGAGGGCGTCCCCGAGTCCGAGATCGCGGTGCTGGGAAGGGTCAACTCGATGCTGCTGCCGACGTTGGCGGCGCTGGACGAGGCCGGCGTTGAGACGCGCTGCCTGCTCGGGACCACCCTCATGCACCGGAACCTCGTCCGGGCCGCCCTGGCGTGGATGCGGCTGGCGCTGCGCCCCGACTCTATGGATGCCGGCAACCTCACCGAGGCCGCCCGGCGGCCCGGCCGGAAGATCAACCAGCTGTCCCGGGAACTCCTCGAGGGTGCCTGGGACGTGTCCCTGGAACAGCTCGCCGCCCTCGGCGCCGGCCTGAACGAACGGCACCGGGAGTACTGGAGCGGCTTCGTGGCCGACATCGCCGCCGCCTCCCGTCTCGCCGCCGGTGGCTGCGATTCCCGCACTCTCCTGGAGTTCCTGATGCAGGAGATCGGGCTGGGGCGGGCCGCCGGCTCGCTGGACTCCGGGCGCACCCGGCCCGACCGGGCGACCCATACCGACGACCTTTTGGCGCTGCGGCGCACGGCTGCCGTCTACCCCGACCCAGCGACCTTCGGCAGACAGCTCGCGGACCTGCTCCGGCACACGTCCGAGGAGGGCGAGGGGGTCCTCCTCACCAGCATCCACCGCGTCAAGGGCCTGGAGTGGGATCGGGTCCTGGTGTTCGCCGCCGACGAGACGCTGATGCCGCACCAACTGGCCGTCGACATCGAGGAGGAACGCCGGGTGCTGCACGTGGCCGTCACCCGGGGCCGCAGCCAGGTCGTGGTGCTGGCCGACGAAAGCCGGCCCTCCCGATTCCTGGACGAGTTGGAGGGCCGCGCCAGCCCCCGCACGCGACGTCGCGCCGATCCCACGACGGCGCGGGAGCAAGTCAAGGCGTCGAGGCGCGCCAAGTCCGCAGGGCTCGGAGCCGGAACGTCCGACGAGCCAGACGAGGAACCCTACGACGAGGCGCTGTTCGAGTCGCTGCGCCAGTGGCGCCTACAGGAGGCCCGCCGGCAGGATGTGCGCGCGTTCCACGTCTTCAGCAACCGTGTGCTCCGGAACATCACCCGCCGAGTTCCCACCACGACGGCCGAGTTGGCCGCTGTGTCCGGGGTCGGCCCGTCCAAGCTGGCCGCCTACGGCGAGGCCGTGCTCAAGACTGTCCGCGCCCACCTCGAGGCCGGTGATGGCAGCCCAGATGGTGTTGCGACGACTCCGGGAGACTCCAGCGTTGAGTCACGAGCTGGTGCCGACACAGCTACGAGTCAGCAGGATCCCGAGCCAGACCCACGACGCCCGGCGACAGACGGCCTCAGGCCCATCACCGCCACGAGTTCGCGCCCGCCACCCACCGCGGAAGAACGCGAGCCCTACGACGAGGCGCTGTTCGATTCCCTCCGCGAGTGGCGCCTCGAGGAAGCGCGCCGGCAACAGGTTTCTCCGTTCATCGTCTTCGGCAACCGGTCGATCCGGGAGATCGCACGCCACAAGCCCTCCAGCACGGAAGAACTCGCCGTGCTCTTCGGAGTCGGACCGAAGAGACTCCGGGACTACGGAGAAGTTGTGCTGGAGATCGTCCGCTCGCACGAGGCAAGTGGCGAAGAGACCGTCGACTGAGGGAACCGAGGGTGCCGCTCGTCGTGGGGCAGCCTAGGGTCGGGGCATGGCTCTCAGTGATGAACTCGTGAACAGGCTCACCTGGAAGATCCCGAACGCGCTGGCGCTGATCGGGTCCCGGGCCGGTGAGGAACGCAACGGTATGACGGCCAGCTGGATCTCCCAGCTGTCGATGGAGCCGGT
This sequence comes from bacterium, assembly GCA_026713745.1. Lineage (GTDB taxonomy): Bacteria > Actinomycetota > Acidimicrobiia > Acidimicrobiales > CATQHL01 > VXNF01. Next base: position 730 of record JAPONU010000477.1, on the reverse strand, counting down.
GCTGATCGGTGTGTCCGTGGAGAACACCGCGGTGACACATCGCCTCATCACCGACGGCGGGTCGTTCACCGTGAACCTGTGGGACGCCGGCCAGACCAGGGTGTTCGTGAAGTTCTCCAAGCCTGCCGCCTACGCCGACGGCACCCTGAACGGGCGACCGGTGCGGGAGGCCACCACGGGCGCCCCGGTGTTCGACGAGGCGATCGCCTGGCTGGACTGCGAGGTGCGCCACGCCCTGGACCTGGGCACCCACACGCTGTTCGTCGGCGAACTGGTGGACGGCGGCATCAACGACGACGAGCCTCGGGCTGCCTCCATGAGCGACACCCGCATGAAGTACGGCGGCGTCAAGCGCCACTGACCGCCGACGGGTGCCGCGGACCACCTCCTCGACGGATAGATGAGTGTTCGCTCGGCAACCCCATGTCCACCGCCATCAAGAGTTACGACCAAACTCTGAATTGCTGCCGGTCTGAATAGGAGCGTGCGCGGGTAGGTGGTTGGGTGGTGTTCCGGCGGTCGCGCCGGTCGTTGGGTTTGGCGCGGATCAACGGGGTGATGGCGAGGGCGAGTTGGGCGGGTCGGTGCTGGGGGCGCCGGTCGGTGTTGCGGCGGAGTTGGCCGAAGTTCGACAGCCACGGGTTGGTACGTTCGACGGGCCATCGCGGCCCCGATGGGGTGGTGGTTTTGTGCATGGCGGCGCCGTGTGGTCGGCGGCGGGCGCAGATGA